>MHAK01000023.1 GCA_001802945.1 Ignavibacteria bacterium RIFCSPLOWO2_12_FULL_56_21
ATACATGCTCGCGTAGCCGAGAGAGGTGTGAGCCTCGACAAGCGTTTCATCCAGTTCCAGTGCCTTCAATGCCGCCGATTTTGCTTTTGGAAACGACTCCTGGGGGCGAAGGAGGTTGAAATTTCCGAAGACGGTGTAAGCATCTGCGAGACCCGCATAAGCGAGGGCATACGAAGCGTCGTTTTTTATAGCTTCATTGAAGAGGTCGATGCTTCTCCGAAGAGCGTCGGGAGTTCGCTTGTTCCATTGGTAACGACCTTTCAAATAAATTTCATACGCCTCTTTGTTGTCAGTATAGAGCTTCGTGACCTTACGCTGAGTTTCCTCCGAGAATCTCACCTGCAGTTTGCCGGCGATCGCCGTAGAAATTTCGGCTTGGAGTTGCAGTAGATCTTCGAGTCTTCGAACATACTGCTCGCCCCAGAGCTGCGTATTATCGCTCGCGTCGACCAATTCTGCGCTGACATGGAGCATCGTGTCTCGTTTCATCATGCGTCCGGACAGGATTGCGGCGACGCGCAGTTCCTTGCCGACAGTAACCGCGTCGAATTCCGTCCCTTTGAACCGGGAAGACGTACGCCAGGAAATCACCTTGAGACCCGGAATCTTCGACACATTATTGATGACGTTCTCCGTGAGTCCATCTGAGAGATATTCGAGATCCGGATCGCGTACTGTATTGGCAAATGGCAAAACCGCGATCGACGTGATTCTTCCCTGGGTGGAATTGAACAAATAGACGACGCCCGCCGCCAGGATAATGAGCGCGATTGCACCGACGACGATGATTTTCCGGAATTTCCGAGACGTTCCTGCTTGCTCCAAATCTGATGCCGGGAGTACGCGGCCATCAACGTGGGCCGTGGTGAATTTCTTGTCCGTCAGGCCTTGACGGAGTTTGCGGAGTTCGGAAAGGACATCCCCCATGTTCTGGAATCGATCAACACGATTCTTCTTCAGGCATCCGCGAATGATGTCCGAAAGTCCCGGTGGCGCCCCTGGTCTAGCATCTTCGATGTCCGCAGGATTTTCGTTCATTATCGAATACATCATGGCGGCTTCGTGTTCCCCTCTGAACGGAAAGCGGCCAGTGATCATTTCGAAGAGCAACACGCCAAAAGAAAAAATGTCTGCACGCGTATCGATATCAGCGCCTTGGATTTGCTCAGGTGCCATGTATGCCAGTGTTCCGACCGTACTTGTTGACTTGGTCAGTTTGAGCGATCCTTGGAGTTTGGCCAGACCAAAGTCCATGATTTTGGCATGGTTCTTTGAATTGACCATAACATTGTCGGCTTTGATATCTCGGTGCACGATGCCATTCTTGTGTGCTTCTTCCAATCCTTCCGCGATTTGAAGAGCATACGGGAGTATCGCATCGAACGTACGCGTATGAAGCGCGAGATGGCGGAGTGTATTTCCGTCAACGTACTCCATAACGATAAAAGTCCTTTTTGCCTCCGACTCGATACCGTGGATCGTACAAATGTTGGGATGATTCAAGCCTGCAGCGGCTTTGGCTTCCTGAAGAAAACGCTCCAATTCTGCTGAACCTGCCGAGACATGCTCAGGAAGAAATTTTAGCGCGACGAGGCGGTCTAAGGTTGTATCTTGAGCCTTGTAAACAACGCCCATTCCACCTTCGCCCAACTTCTCGAGGATTTTATAGTGGGTAATCGTTTGACCGATCATTGCTTGCTCCCGCTGTGGTCGAGTCCCGCCAGACATCGGCGGGATCCGCAAAATGGCAGCCGCTCGCTGGAAAGCGCTCGCGGGCCATTTTGGGACGTGGTGTCTTGGGCTTTGTAGACGACGCCCATGCCGCCTTCACCTAATTTCTCGAGGATATTGTAATGTGAGACCGTTTGACCGACCATAGGTCATGCTGGCTTGTTGTGTGTTGCCCCTTCAGGGCAACGGTTATGATTGGATCACATTACCGAGGGCTACGCCCTCGGTTTCAAATATCCGTCCCCTTTGGGGACTGTCATTACTTCGCTGCAATCTCGAGCACCAGATATCCTCATTTAAAGATATTCTCGATCATCACGAGTTTTGCACTGAACCGAAGCGCCACGAAGGTGAGCTCCGAATCATCATCATTTACGCCGATCGTTGAGGCGATCTGTACATCCTGGTTTGTCACGCTGATAAGTCTGCTTGCCAATACGGACGAAGCGAAGCTCAGCCCCGAAAGAGAGCCTCGCACCCGTTGCTTGCTCCCCGTCAAATAATCGACTTTCATCAGGCGATCCTTCTTGTCCAGGACATACAATGACCTTCGTCCAGGTATCAAGAGGCCGCCGTCCGGCGGGACAACTTTCTTTGGTGCGGCTTTCGATACGTCGACAAGATACTCCGACGACACAGTCCAAAGTCCGGATCGCGCAGCATGCCGATCCAATATGAGGATCCTGTTTCCCTGAATTGCGCGAAGAACGGTGATAGAATCATCCAATCGCCTGTGCGGAAGCGTTTCATTCAATCCGACGACTTCGGCGTACGATGTGTACGAATTCAGCGATTCAACACTTGCCCTCACTCTTGAGACGACAAGTGTTTGTGGTGTTATCCACGTTGCGCCTGTTCCCGGGGTCAATACTCTCGGGTCCGAGGGATCCCCTGCATCGATGACAAAGATCCTAGCCGAGTCGGCAGGATCCTCTAATCCGACCATCGCATACGAGATGTTCGCACCGTCCGGCGACCACTCGAGAGACGATACACCTGCTGTTGCGGACAGCAAAAGCCGCCTGTCCGATCCATTCCGATTCTGCAGATAGAGGCTCACTCCCGGTTTGAGTGGGTCGATTTCGCTCATGGTATAGGCGATCTTCTGCCCGTCAGGAGAAATTGCGAGACTCTGAACATTTCGGTCGTCAAAGGTGAGTTGCTGGGTCGACGCCGATCGCAGATTTGCGATCCAAACTGTCCCGAGCTGTTGTTGCTGCAAGTAGACGAGCTTCTGATCGTCCAACGAGACACTCAGTCCAATATCCGGACCGCCCCCTTTTGTCAGTTGCGTGGGGGTGCCGCCGTCAATCGGTACGACCCAAAGGTTTGTATTGCCCCCGCGATTGGAAGAAAAGATGATGTTCCCGTTCTTCGTCCATGCAACATCGTCGATATTCTTCTTGTCGAACGTCAATTGACGTTCCTCGCCGCTGGAAAGTTCGCGCGTAATAACCTCCTGATATCCACCTTCAAAGGACCGTATCCACGCGACGGACCGGCCGTCGGGAGACCAGTTGTAAGAATACCGGGAAGCACGGTATGCGTTTCCGAGAGTGTCTGCGAACTCCAACCGGTTATCAGTCCCGTCTGATCTCATGCTCCAGAGGTTGTAAGTAGACCGTTGCGTTCGAGTAGAAAATCGAACGTATCCGATCCGCTGCCCGTCCGGCCGCCATCGTGGAAGTGAGGCTTGCTGGACAAGTCGTTTGCTTTGACCTCCGATCGACGAGATAACGCAAATGTCGACGGGGAGATCAACGATGTCCGTGCGCGGTCTTTGATAGACGATGAGACTTCCATCCGGAGAAATATCCGCATTGAGGTTCCACCCGGTGTCGATCGAATCTGTCGTGATGCGCCTCGACTCATTGGCGGAAGCGTGCATATAATAGATGTCCCACTTCGTATTCGCGTTTGCAGCCGGGAATGCGATCCAATTTCCATCTTTGGAGATGCCGGGATATGAAAACTCGCTGAAGGGAATCGGCAGAACTCGGAGAGTCATTTCAGGATTCAAGCTCGCACGTTCTCCTGACGATCCTCCTCCGGCAAAAAAGAAACCGTATAGGATAGCTCCAAGAACGAGAATCCCTGCGCCTCCTCCAATTATCCAAATGTTCTTTGGAGAAAATGATGGCCTCGGGACCGAGGATATCGTTTGCTCGCTTCGAGAAGCAACGACCGGCACATGTGGTGAAGATCGCTGCACACGCGAGGACTGCTTCAGCACATGGCGCAATTCGCTGACCATATCCGCCGCCGATTGATATCGATCTTCGGGGTCTTTCTCCAATGAGCGACCGAGAATCCTGATCAATTCCGGCTGGGCGTCCGACACGTAGGTGGTGAGCGATACCGGTTCGGCATTAACGATGGAGTAGACCATTGCCGCTTCATGTTCGCCGCGGAACGGGAGCTTCCCGGTCAGCATCTCGAACAGAAGTACGCCGAACGAGAAGATGTCGCTTCGGTAGTCGACCTCTCCCCCCTGGATCTGTTCGGGTGCCATGTATCCGAGCGTTCCGACCGTACTCGAAGTGCGTGTCAGCTTAAGGGCACCTTTCAGCTTTGCAAGACCGAAATCCATGACCTTCGCCTGGTCCTTGGCGGTGAGCATGATGTTGTCGGCCTTGATATCCCTGTGCACGATCCCCTTGGCGTGAGCCTCCTGCAAGGCTTCCCCGATCTGGACGGCGATGTTCAGCGCATCATTCACTTTAGGGTAGGGGAGTCTCTCACGCAGCGTCCCTCCCTCGACATATTCCATCGACATGAAGAGCTGTCCTTCGTGCTCATCGACGCCGTACACCGTGCAAATGTTGGGATGATTGAGTCCGGCCGCTGCCTGGGCCTCCTGGAGAAAGCGAGCCTTTGCCGGTTCGTCCTTGTTGACACGGTCGGTGAGGAACTTCAGAGCGACGGTCCGGTCGAGCTTCGTGTCCCGGGCTTTGTACACTATCCCCATTCCCCCTTCCCCCAGT
Organism: Ignavibacteria bacterium RIFCSPLOWO2_12_FULL_56_21; assembly: GCA_001802945.1. GTDB lineage: Bacteria > Bacteroidota > Ignavibacteria > UBA10030 > UBA10030 > 2-02-FULL-55-14. The sequence continues at coordinate 4,716 of MHAK01000023.1, forward strand.
TTCTCGAGAATGTGGTAATGGGATATAGATTGTCCGATCATTTCGACCTCCAATCATGGGCCGGTCCCGCCGGAAAACGGTGGGATCCTCGAAATTCCAACTGCTCGCAAAAAGCGCTCGCAGGGAATTTCGGGACTTTGTAAACCACACCCATTCCGCCTTCACCCAGCTTCTCGAGGATCTTGTAGTGACTTACGGTTGTACCGATCATTTCCTTGTTGAGGTCAAATGAGTTCTTGTTTGGTGTGCGCTTAGCGTAAATCGACAATTGACAATCGACAATCGAAAATTCAATATCATGTGCATCCCATCGCACTGCGCCATGCGCCCAGCGAGCTCTTATCTCTTCAGCTTCGCCGTCCAATTCGTAACGATCGTCACCGGCTCGGTCGCTTTCGGTTCAATAAGTCTGTTCACAAGGAACCGTTGCCCGTCGGCAAACGGCTCGTACTCCGCCATAATGGGTGTTCGGGCGAAGAGGGTTGTGGTCCGACCTATGTCCAGCGTCGTTCCGGCTGGGCGGATCTCTACTGCCATGGTCTTGTTGTCATTGCTGATGTAAAACAATTCCCGCCCGTCCCGCCGCCATGTGGGTGTGCGGCCTCCTGTGGTCGTTATTTTGAGGGGAACTCCGGGGCCCGGAAACGGGCGAACGAAGACCTCCATCTGTCCCGTTTCGTCCGAACCGTAGGCGATCCATTTTCCGTCCGGCGAAAACCTTCCGCCGAATTCATTGTAGGCTGTCTGCACAAATGGTCGAAGCTTTCCGTCTCCGCCGACGGAGAGCAGACTGATATTGGATTGTGTTTGGGGGGAATAGTGGTCGATGCAGAGCGTTGTGCCGTCGGGAGACCAATCCGAGGAAAGTATCTGTTCGCGCGTTGTGATGATCGTTTCGTCGGCTCCTCCTCCCGCGGCGGGACGTATGTGAACGCTGAAATCGTCGCCAACGATGCTGGTATAAGCGATTTTCTTTCCGTCCGGGGACCACACCGGATTGATATCGGCGCTGAGGCCGGTCGTGAATCTGCTCCGACCTCCCCGATTGATATCATACATCCAGACATTCTGAGTTCGTGACTTGGGCTCGAAGATGCCCATCACGATTCGCTTTCCTTCGGGCGAGATCCGGACCCAGAAGTGTTCGATGATGTCTCCAACGAACGAAAGTTCTTTTCCCTGACGATTGACGATCACCATCCGCGCTCCTGCGAGTCCTTCTCCCGTTTGGTAAACAAGAATGCCGTTGCGCGATGCCGAGAACACTCCCAGGCTGAACCCAGGATCGTTGATCACGCCTTCGGCAACGGACATCGCGTCGCCTTCCAGGGTCAGGCTGCTTTCGTTCATGCGTTGGGCAAGCAAGGACGATCCGCGCATATACAGAAGATACCCGGAGGAAAATTGCGCGTTCGAGGATGAATTCACGACAAACGTACTCGGTCCGCCGTCGATGGAGGCGGCAATGATGGCGTCACCTTCGGCTTCCGCGCCGAACGATGCGGTTCGCGAAAAGTAGAGGTAGTGTTTTCCGTCTGGAAGAAACTGCGGCCAGCGCTGGCTGGATTCGTTGCGCGAGGTGTCGATACCGCGCAACGTAACTGGTTCGCCGCCGGCGGCGGAAACGGCCATAAGGGGATTGGCAGCTGTTCTGCTGAAGATGATCATATCATTTACACCCCACGCCCCTCCGCGCCCGTTGAACGCGTCGCAGATCGTGACCGGCGGATTTCCGGCGATGTCCACTTTCTTCAGCTTGCCGGTCGGACGGGAGAAGAAGCCGATCCATTTGCTGTCGTACGACCAGAATGGATAGTACGCGCCATCCGTTCCGGCCAGCGCCGTTGCCGATCCCGCATCGAGCGGTCGAAGATACAATCTTGTCTTTCCTTCGAGCGTTGCACCGGTGAACGCGATCATGCGGCCGTCCGGAGAAATAACCACGGGGCCCGAGGCGTCACCGTACGAATGGAAGTTGATCCCGCTTGGGGAAGTGATCAAAGCCTGGATGGAAGGGCTGGTTGGAGGAGATGAAAAGATGGAAAGAGCCCCTGCGATCGCTGCGAGCAGCGTGGCAATGCCCGCAATCGTCCACGGAAAGTACCGTTTCCACAGCGGCGCTGAAGCGATATCGGGCGCCGATTCAGGTACGACACGGGATGCAAGAGCAGGCCTTGCCGCGGTCACACGACTCATGCGTTGCCGGCTCGATTCACGCTTGAACCGCCGAAGATTACGCGCAAGCTCCGCCGCCGACTGATACCGGTCTGCAGGATCCTTTGCCAAACAATCCATCACGATCGCGTCCAGCTCCGGGTCGATGTCCAGCTTCACGGACGACATCGGGGGCGGATCGACGTTGACGATCTCATACGCGATCGCCGTTTCATGGACGCCCTTGAAAGGCGAACCATCCGTTATAAGCTCGTAGAGAATGACGCCGAGAGAGAAGATGTCAGTCCGATGGTCGGTCTCCATTCCCTGGACCTGTTCGGGAGACATGTACCCCGCCGTTCCCACCGTCGATCCCTCTTTTGTAAGGCGTGTTGCTCCGCGGAGTTTTGCAAGGCCGAAATCCATGATCTGGACGGTCCCGTCCTTGCGTATCATAATATTCTCGGGCTTGATGTCGCGGTGCACGATCCCTTTTTCGTGAGCCGCAGCGAGTCCCTCGGCGACCTGAATGCCGATCTCCAGGGCCTGCTTCAACGGGATCTGATGCTTCTTCTCCTGAAGCATGTGCCCGTCGACGAACTCCATCACGATGAATTGTCGGCCTTCGTGTTCTTCGATGCCGTGGATTGTGCAGATATTGGGATGCGTGAGTGCCGCGGCAGCGCGGGCTTCCTGCATGAAGCGGGATGAATCTTGTCCGGAAGCGGAGACGTGTTCAGGAAGGAATTTGAGGGCGACAACGCGGTCGAGCGTTAGGTCATGAGCTTTGTAGACAACGCCCATGCCCCCTTCGCCGAGCTTTTCGAGAATGGTATAATGAGAAAGAGTTTGTCCTATCATCGGCCACCGCCAGGGTGTGTGCGTGTCGTTTTGTTGCGTACACCTTCCTGCGCAACAATCTGGATGCGACGAATGAGTTCGTCCAATCAACGGCAAGCCTTCGTCCGCGCCGAAACGCGTCAGCGAACGAAGGCCCGTCTCCCAGATTCCGTCACACTGCCCCCTGAGTCAAAGCAGGGGACCAGCCGAATCTCAAACTTAGGAATCTACCACTTGATATAAGGAATCGCTAGCACTTTCTCAGAAATTCGAAGAAGGGGGATGCCGCCGTGCCCGGAAGGGATGGAAGGTATCAGTAATTCCGACAGTATACTCCGGATTAATGTGCGGAGTGATGCCCTGCATTCGCGGGCGAAGGTGGCGAGCGTGTCTCAATTTGAGCTATTCCGACCCAATTTACTCTCCGACCTTCTCAAACGCATCGCAAGGCACCGGTGTGCAGACTACTTAACCAAGTTCATCTTCTTTTGTGCCCGAACTCCCCACATGCACCGCCGCATCTCCAAATTTTTTTCTCACATCATCCACCGCCTTGAACTTCTTCTTTTCCTTCTCCCCATCCTCTGTAAGCGCAAGTTCCATCTGCGTATCGTCCACGAAATGACTGAGCCGCACGCCGATCAATCGAAGCTTTCTGCGGCGGTCGAAGTTCGACCGTAACAGCTCGGCAGCCGTTGCGAAAACGACGGGATCGCTGTTCGTCGGTTCGATCGTCCGTTCACGTATGAACGTTGTGAAGTCGGAGTAGCGGAACTTGACCGAAACTTTACGCGCTTTCCACTCCTTCTTCCGTGTGGAGGAGCAGACGTCTTCTGTCAACGCGAAAAGGATCTTCTCCAATTGCGGAAGGTCCTGGATGTCCCTGTCGAACGTCTCTTCCCGGCTGATGCTCTTTCTCGTCGATTCCGATTCCACGGTCTCCGAGCCGCGTCCAAGAGATGCGCTGTGGATCCAAAGTCCGTGTTTGCCGAGAAGGCGGAGGAACTCCTCCTGCGTGTGCTTTTGCACGTCGGCCACCGTTCGAAACCCGCGGGCGACGAGAAATTCTTCCGTCTTCTTCCCGACCCCAGGAATGACGCCGACTGGGAGCGGCGCCAGGAAACCGGCCTCCGTTCCGTGGGGGACCGTAATAACACCGTTCGGCTTTACGGTCCCTGCGGCGATCTTTGCTACAAGCTTGTTTGCCGCAAGGGCGATCGTACATGGGAGGGAGAATTCGTCGAGCACTATCCTCTGGAGCTTTTTCATAAACCCCGGGAGGTCGTTGCCATACAGCGATTCGGTTCCCGTGAAGTCCAGATACATCTCATCGATCGACGCACGTTCGACAATGGGGGCGAGCTCCAACATGCGCTTGTACAGCGCAAGGGAAATGCTGGAGTATTGGTCGTAATGACCGCGCGCCAAAATGAGGTGCGGACACAGCCGAAGCGCCTGCGACGCCGGCATTGCGGAGCGAACACCGAACACCCGCGCCTCATACGACGCGGAAGCTACAACGCCGCGGCCTTTGGGACTTCCGCCAACGGCGACCGGTTTGCCGATCAATGACGGATCGTTGATCCGTTCGACGGACACGTAGAAACAGTCCAAGTCGAGATGGGCGATGGACTTCATTTCGCTTTTCGAATTTCGTGCTTGCATTAATTGAAGGGGTTTGGATAATTTTGCAGCAGTTGCCATCCCGCCGCCCGACCGGAGATTCGATGGATACTTATCGTCTGACCCGGACGAGGCCGACGAACCGTCCGGCCGGCGGTCATCGGATCCGTCCACACGACGTTGACCGAATTGATGCCTTTTGAGATCACCGTGGTGAAATCCGTCGTCCGGTTCGCTGTAGTATCCTTGAGATACACGGTGACTGTATCGGTGACCAGAAACGTGCCGACCGGCGTGGAATTGTTCAAGGTCTCGAACAACATAGGAAGATCGAGGACGTTGGGGAAAAGGGCGGCGTCGGAGATCTCAACAATTCCCTGAGCGTCGGTCCATCCAAGTATTGCGATCGCCGCGTCAGGCTGCCACAGAACCATAGTGATTGCACTGTTATGGATCTCGTTTCCTGTCGCAGTATCCACGACCGCTAGGCGGCATAGGTAGACCCGCGTTCCCACGGCGGGATTGACGGAAAAAGAAATGGCATAGGTGCCGGCCGCGAGGACCTGACGGTCGACGAGCGTGTCCAGCGGCACGCTGTTGAATTCACTCAGGATCAGTGTCGCTCGTCCGGGAGTGGGCGCCACGATACCGACCGTCGTTTGCGCAAGAGTTGTCGGTACTGTCGTGCGTTTTCCGAGGCTGGTGACCGACAATGCATTCCATGCGCTAACCCGGATGCCCGAAAGCGGCATGCCGAATCCGTCTTTGACCGACACACGAAAGACGAACGGACGCGCATCGATGGGCTCAGGTCCAGCCGGAGTACTGCAGGAGACTGCTCCATACAGTAGGGCAGTGAACAGAGCGAAGGCGGAAGGGAGAAGATGGCGCAATGAATGAACGGTAACAATCTTTGCGTTCATTGCGGATGATAATCTAAGCTCTGCATCATGTATCTACGTCACTCCGTACCAATTCTGGTCATGCGTCCTGAATGCATGTCGCAGCATCTCCACCATTCCTCCCGGAAGTATCCCTTCGTCGACGGCCCGCACATTCTGTTCCAAATGTTCGAGTGAAGAGACGCCCGTGATGACGGCATCGACGCCCCACGTGTAGGCTGCGAACCGGAGGAAGAGGGGAACCGGGTCGACAGGCAGATCGAGGTGCAGTGCGAACCAGCGGTCCCAATAGGTCGACACGTCGTGGCCTTCTGGACGGCGTGTTCTCGTCCAGGGAGCGTTGGCCAGCGGACGCTTGGCGATCACGCCAAGCCCGCGCTCTTTCGCGCGCGGCAGCATCCAGTCGAGCACCCGCTGGTCAAGGACGTTCACGGAACATTCGACGGACCCGACCCGTCCCGAATCGATCGTCCAGCCGAGATCGTCGTTGTCCCCCGAATACGCGATTACTCGCACCAATCCCTTGTCCTGCATTGCGGAGAGCGCGTCGAACAGCCCGTTTTGGCGGATGATGTCGGCAGGGAAGGAATGGAGGTGGACGATGTCGAGATGGTCGGTGCGCATCGTCCGCAACGCTTCACGGACACCGGCGACGACGGCGTCGTAGGTGAGGTCTTGAATGCCCGGAATACCGTAGCCGACCTTGGTGGAGAGAACGAAATGCGACCGGCGACCCGACAGGGACCGACCGATGCGCTCTTCCGCAAGGCCGTAACTGCGGGCGGTGTCGATGAGTGTCACGCCAAGGTCAAGGGCGCCGTGAAGTAAGCGCTCTGCATCGCGATCTGTGATCTCCGCGCGTCCGAGGCCGCCCGTGCCGAGCCCGACTGCGGAGACCTGCAGTCCCGTAAGACCGAATTGGCGGGAGTCCATAGATTCACTCCGTTCTTCTGAAATCACGCTGCTCCGACCCCGACGCAGCCGCCGTTATCGCTCTTCTAATGTCCCCGATTCAAGATACGACCTAAATTCCTGACGTGCTGAGAGGACGTCGTTATGCTGCACGTCTGTGTGGATGAACACGACCCGATGAGTTCGAAGATCGCGAGGCGTCAGCGCCGGCAAAGGTTTTCCGCTCCATGTCGAACGGGAATCCACCGATCCCGATTCCTCGACATTCGCGAACGGGATCTTCCACGCCGACAGATCTTCCATAAACCCTTCCGTCGTTCCCCGTGTTCCGCCGCTGTCCGTATAGATCGCTACAAGACGACCCCGTGAATGGTCGACCCAATACGCATATTTTTCCACGTTTCCGTACAGCGCATCGAACAAGTACACTTCCTTGACCTTCTCCGTCAGTCCCCCGCGCATGAGAATGAACGAGATCATCCGATAGGCGCCGCTGTGACCGCTGATGATAATGGTTCGGATATCCTTTGTCCCAACTTTGCCTTGTTTGTGCAGTTTTCCAGTGACATCTGTCATAAGTCGGCGAAAAGCGTCCGTTTGCTCGAGCTTTCCGCCATACGAATCCGGAGCATTCTTCGGACCCTGCGGTATGACAAGGATTGCGTTCTTTCGGCTCTCGAAGAGCTGTTCCGCAAGCTTGAACTGAGCGAACACCGAATCGACGGAATTGTACCACCCATGAATGTGCACAACGATGTCGAGCGGTCTGTCCTTGCGATATCCTTTGGGAATGAAGACGCCAACGGTGCTGTCTTGATAATGCTCCCTTGCGGAGAACGTAATTCCGCCGTAGGTGTGGCCCGAATCGCGCAGCGCATCGGGAAACGGGGCTGTGCTCAATGAGAGCAAGACGACTTCACCAATCCCAGAGTAGCGCTCTTGGAGCGGCTGAGCAGCCAACGTCGCTGCAAAGAAGCACGTTAGGAAGGAGCGGAGGAGACGATTCAGGTTTGAAAGTGAGGATTGCATTTCACGATGGAGCGCAGTTTTCACAAAGCAGACCTGCAATCGCCCTTTCTCTTTTCCTTTTCATTTCTGTTTGTCGTTTTCATTTTTCTTTTTCTTCCTTGGCCATCCTCTGCAATGCTTCTCCTGAAAGTCTGAAGATGCGCCAATCGTCCAACATTGTCGCTCCGATAGAACGGTAGAACTCGATCGCCGACTCGTTCCAGTCGAGCACCGCCCATTCGAACCTTCCACAGCCCCGCTCCACGGCAATGGCCGCGAGACGTTGCAGCAACGCTTTACCGACACCGTGACCACGCTTTTCGGGAACGACAAAAAGATCCTCCAGATACAGGCAATGTCGTCCAAGAAACGTCGAGAAATTATGAAAGAAGATACCGAATCCGACAGGAGCATCGTCGAGGAAGGCGAGAAGACATTCCGCCTGCGGCTTCGGACCGAACAGCGACACGCGAAGGATCTCTTCGGTGGCCACCACCTGATGTGGAAGCTTCTCGTAGTCCGCCAATTTCTTGATGAAAGAAAGAATCAGCGGCAGATCTGTAACCGTTGCCGGTCGGATGTTGAGAGAAGAGGGCATCAATAGGGAGCAAAAAGAGTGAAGTACGAACAACGATTTACGAATTACGAGCTGCGAAGGTCACGAGTCGCTCTTAGGACCGGAATGTGATCTTGCTGTTCGCACGCTCGCAACAAAGATGGAAACCAGCTCGTTCGTCTCTTTGATTGCAGCGACCACCTTGACTTCAGATTTCACAAGATGAAGCCGATATGTGATCTTTAGCGCCACCAGAGATTCACGGAGCTCTTTGAGCACGACCTTAAGCTTGTGGATGAAATCGTGCCTTGATTCCGCGTCCTGGGCTTCCGCGTAATTGAAAGAGGGTGAAAAACCGGATCGGACCAAATGATCTGCGATATAATTGCCAATCCTCGTTTGCGGCAATTCCGGGATCAGTTCCGCAAGAAGTACGCAAAATTCGATCAGCCTCTGCTCAAGATTGCTACTCTTTGAGATTGCCATGACTCCCCCTCGAATTGTGTGGACGGCTGTTGATTACAGCATCACTTCTGCGGAAGGCAAAACTTTAACCTACCGCACTTCCACTTCGTCGTTCGTCAACCCGCCTGCCTCACTGACGTTCATTCGGCGGGCAGGTCGTCATTCGTCCTTCATTCTTCTACTCATGTTCTTCCAATCCCCTCAAACTTTCCTCCAGCTTCTCAATATTCCTCCCCACATCCTCGCGTTTCTCACGTTCCCGCGCAACGATGTCATCCGGCGCTTTCGATATGAAGCTGGGATTCGAGAGTTTCCGGTCGATCCCCTCAGCCATACCCCGGAGTCGCGCGATTTCCTTCCCGAGTCGGATGCGTTCGGCCCCGGCGTCGATGAGGCCGGCGAGGGGTACATACACCTCGGTCGCTTCAACCACGGCCGAGGCCGCCGGCTTCGGCTTCCGGTCGGAAGGAATGATCGTCACCGACGACGCACGCGTAAGTCTTGTCAAGTACCGTTCATACGACGTGATTATCCGGGCCGTATCTTCGTCCGTCACGATCTGCAAAGTGATGTCTTTCGACGGCGGAATGGAGTTCTCTCCCCGGATGTTCCGGACTGTCTCGATGATCCGCTGGACGAATGCCATCCGTTTTTCCGTGCTCTCTTCGATCCAATCGTCGTCGACCTTCGGAAATGGAGATCGGACGAGCATCGCGCCGTTCCGGTCCGTAAGATGCTGCCAGAGCTCTTCGGTCACGAACGGCATGTAGGGATGAAGCATGCGAAGAGCCTGGTCAAAGATCCAGACCGCGCGCGTAACGACGGTGCGCCTGATCTCCGCACTCTCGTCGCCGGTGAAGCGCGCCTTGATGATCTCGACATACCAATCGCAGAAGTCATGCCATAGGAAATCGTACAGGACCTTGCTGGCTTCGTTGATATTGAAAGCTTCGAGGGCTGCGTTGAAATCGCGGACGGACGAGTTCAACCGCGACAAGATCCATCGATCGGCGAGGTCGAGCTCTTCGAGCGGCATCGCGTCCAGCGACAGGGGCGCGTCTCCGCATATCTGCCGCGCATTCATCAGCAGAAAACGGCCGGCGTTCCAGGCTTTGTTGGCGAAATTCCTTCCGAGTTCGCATTTCTCCGAGGCGAAGAAAATGTCTTGGCCGAGAGGAGCGAGATATGCCACCGTAAAGCGCATCGCATCGGCTCCGTACTCCTCAATTACATGGAGCGGGTCGGGGGAATTGCCCAGACTCTTGCTCATCTTGCGTCCCTGCGAGTCTCTCACGATGCTCGTGAAATAGACGTCGCGAAACGGAACGAGTTCTTCATCCGCATGCCGCGGTTTTCCCCGAAGGTTCGGCATGTCGCGCATGAATTCCATGTTCGCCATGATCATCCGCGCGACCCAGAAGAAAATGATGTCCGGCGCGGTGACGAGCGTGTTCGTAGGATTGAAAAAGCGCAGTTCTT
>MHAK01000024.1 GCA_001802945.1 Ignavibacteria bacterium RIFCSPLOWO2_12_FULL_56_21
CCCATCCAGGGCTACGAAATACGGGCATCTCCGCGTGATCTGAGCGACCACGTAGGCCCGCGTGTCGGCCAGGGAAGGGGCCTGAAGAAACGCCAGGTATTTTCGTTCGCGCGCAACCTCGTCCAGGCACTGACGATATCCCGCGATGTGACGGACCTGCATTGGCTCTATGTGGACGTCCAGGTTCAATGCTGCGGGTATTTTTTTGTCGCGGAAGGTTCTTGAATTCCGACATATTCTCGAATATCTTTACAAAAGACAAGACAGGAGGAAACATGGTTAAGAGTACGATCACCTGTGACATGGAAGGCGTCATTGAGACGTATAATGAAGGCGCGCAATCGATCTTCGGATATGCGGCCGACGAGGTGATAGGCAAGAAGCGAGTGTCGCTCTTCTCACCAGGTCTCGTCGTACTTCAAAACGTTGAAGGATGGCTGAAAACCGCACGGGAGCAGCAAGAGTATACCGGCAAGACGGTTTTTGTCCGCAAGGACGGTTCGACATTTCCGGCACACATACGCATTACGCCGACGTTCAAAGAAGGTCAGCAGGTCGGCTACTGCGGCGTGACCGAGCCGATCAACGAACAGGTTGATGTACCCATCCGGTGGTCGACGAAGCTGATCTCCTGGCTTGTCGTCACACGGGCCCCATTCTTGACGGCGGCACTCATGCCGCTGTTCATCGGCGGCGCATTTGCGTCTCTCGGCATGGCCGCCGGGACGTTTCCCGTTTTCCATTTCGCGCTCGCGGTGGTCGGCGTCGCGTTGTTGCATCTTGCGTCGAATGTCTACAACGATTACTTCGACTGGAAGAGCGGAACGGACCAGGCAAATACATCGTATTTCCTGAAGTACAGCGGCGGCAGCCGTGCGATCGAACTCGGCCTTATTGACCTTGCCGGGACGTTCAGAGTGGCCACGACGTTGCTGACGGTGGCCGTCGCAATCGGTTTGTATTTGACATGGCAGGTTGGAACCGGTGTGCTGCTGTACGGGCTCATTGGCGCGGGACTTGGCTTCTTCTACACGGCCCCGCCCGTTCGTCTTGTCGCGCGTCACGGCATCGGAGAACTTGCGATCGGACTAGCTTTCGGTCCCCTCATTACTGCGGGCGTCGGATATGTCGTCACCGGTCAGTATGACGCAACCTGGGCGACGTTCTTGCTCGGCGTACCCGTCGGACTGTTGACCGCGAATATTCTGGTGATGAACCAAGTCCCGGATTTCGTATCCGATTCATTGACCGGAAAGAATCATCTCATTGTTACACTCGGTCCCGAGCGCACGCCGTATGTGTACGGGGCGATACTAACGCTGGCGTTGACGTTCCACACATGGATCGTGCTCACGATTCCCGGAGCAACGGTGTTGTGGTGGATACCGTTTGTGGCGTTGGTCGGCTACGGCGTTGCCATCATGAATCATATCGTCAAATATTTGGGGACGCGGGAACTGGTCAAGGCCAACGTGCGCACGATAACGCTGAACATCGTGTATGGAGTACTGTTCGCAATCGTCATCGCTTTCATGTAGATACGCCTTCTTGAAGGGCGACCATTTCCGTTTGAGTCGTTTCGCCCTCGTATTGCCAGAACACCTACAAAACATCAAGGGCCATCCCTCTTCGGGGACGGCCCTTGCTGCATGATGCGGACGAAGCTCCAACAGTAATGCTACTTCTGCTCGGCTTTCAGAGAAGCGAGCCATGTGATCAGCGCTTGAAAGTCCTCGTCGGACCCTTTGAACGCAATCATGTGCTTTGCACCCCCGATCGCCTCCTTCTTTTTCAAATACCCCGCAAGAAATTCCACGGTGTGCTTGGATCCTACGGTTGATAGATCCGGCGGTTTCTGATTTGGCTTCTTTTTGAATCCTGCCGTTTCCATGGAATGACAGGACAAACATTTTGACGCCTGGAATACGGCCTTTCCTTTTGGTTCCTGAGGCTGTTCCTGGGCTGTTGCGGCTGCTGCCGCCCACATGCAAGCCGCTGTGACGACTAGGATAGTCTTTTTCATGGCATTCCCCGATGTGTGTTATATCATCATGCGAACGTTGAACGTGATTCTGTCGATCAGCGGAATCACTTTTCCCGCGGCATCCTTGCGGTCCGGCGTCAGGTCTTTCTCGTAATACAATGAGAACCTCATGTTGTAATTGAGGATGTACGTGACCGCCGGGACGATGCGCTGGTACTCGAACACCGGTTTGCCCGCATTCTGTCCAGTGGTATTGTTGTCGCTCGACGCATATTGGTCATAGTGCAGGCCCAGATGCCAGAGTTCGGTCGGCATGTATCCCGCTTCCAATGCAATGCCGCTGTATTTGAAGGATGCACCCGGCGTTGCTGCGAGAGACCAGTTCTTGTCTTCGGCAATCATGTAAGCCGCCTGGATATCGAATTGCTCATTGTACCGGATGTTGACAGACGGGACGATCCTTGTCCATTCGTTCTTTCTCTGGCCTACCTCGGGCACCTGCGTTCCTGTATTTTTCGTGTCTGTCCCGACTTGGTAATGCAATGTTGCCGTGCTTCCATCAAACCCCGCCAGAATGTCCTCGGGCATCTTCACGACAAGCCCACCCCAGTACTCGTTGAACTGACTGACACTGGCCGCTGCTTTTCCGGGGGATACACCCGCGTACCACAGAGCCCATTCATGCTTTCCGAAGTACTGTATTCCGGGATGGGCGTCTCGAATCTTGGTCGAATTCTCGCCTGTTCCGTTCGACGGCTTGACATGAAACACCTCACCCTTGATGTTCGGAAGTTGAGGCAGTCGATCGGGGTACGAAGCAAACTCGACCGGCGAAATGTTGCCGACCTGGAAGTTCGCCAGGGGGGTGCCGCCGACGTTCGTGAGATTGAAATAGAACCAGTTGAATTTGAACGCACCGGCGGAGTGTTCGAGCTCGGAGAAGAACGAGATATCTTTGTAGATGGGTCCGGCCACGAAGAACTGGATCCAGACCGGGCTGCCGAGCGTCAGGCGGGATTCTTTCGCTGATCCGGAGTCCTTCTGAAAAGAATTTGTCTCCATCATAAAGGGGGTCATGTTCAGCCGGAAACCGAGGAGATTTTCAACTTTTTCGAGATATACTCCTCCATCCGTGTCGTATTCCGATTTTTCACCTTCTTTCCGCGGACTCAACATTTGGTAACCATTGCGGAGGAAATCTTCTCCGACCGCATTGAGACGCGGAAACACCGTATGGCACGCGTTGCATGAAAGTCCCGTCTTGCGTGACCACTGGCTCGTGGCCGTTGCGCTGGAGGGGAGCAACATCGTGATCATGGCGAGTGCCGCGACCACTACAATACCCCGGATGGCTGCCTGCATATCGACCTCCTAAATGAGAATGGGTTTTGACCTCGGAATTGACGCTGCCGCGCGAAGTTTCAATTTTCATGCCGCTGATTTTCTCAACAATCGATGTTGGAAAACGCTGAATATTTCGGCAGTCGATTCCAGATATCGGAATTGACCCGTCGCCTTTCGCAAAACTGCTTCAGACATTGGACCAAGGGGACAATCTTCAAATCATACAAATCATAGTGGCTTCAGTTGCCGGAGTGAGAAATTCAGGGTGCAAGGGCCGGTTTTGGCTCCAGGAATCAACGATAATCCGCCCGAATCGTCGTGTCTCACATATGAACATGTCCCTCGCTGTCGGCATATAAATTGCAGCCGTGTCACTCGATGCCAATTATGACTCTTGCATCGATCGTGAAACGCTTCGTCCCCAATCGCCTCTCCCATAAGCTTATTCTCTCCCTGACTGTCCTCATCGTCGTCGCCGAAGGCATCGCCGGATATTTGAGCCAGAAATCGCATGAGGAGCAGATCCTGGAGGCGATGATCAACGGAGGCGATCAATTGTCCAGGTCCATCTCCAGCGCAACATGGCACGCTATGTTGGAGGATCATCGCGAATCCGCGTATCAGATCATGCAATCGATCGCCCAGCAGGAAGGGATCGACCGCATTCGCATCTTCAACAAAGAGGGGCGCGTGATGTTTTCCACCATCACCGACGACCAGCTCCAGGTGGACAAGCGGGCCGAGGCCTGTTATCTCTGTCACGCTTCCAACCAACCGCTCGTCAGGGTTGACGTGCCCAGCCGCGCGCGCGTGGTGTGGGGGCGGGACGGCCACCGAAAACTCGCGCTTATTACGCCGATCTATAACGAGCCGTCATGCAGCGAGGCGGAGTGTCACGCACATCCGCGGTCTACGACTGTTCTGGGCGTCCTCGATGTGTCGCTTGACCTTACCCGTGTCGACGCCAACCTTGCCGAAGTACAGAACAGCATCTTTCTCACGACGGCCATCCACGTTGTGCTCGTCGGCGTGCTGATCGTTGTCTTCACGCGGAAATTCGTCGACCGTCCGATTCAGGAATTGATCGCCGGAACGCGGTCCGTGAGCGAGATGCGTCTGGAAGAACCGATCCGCGTGCACACCGGGGGAGAGATGGGGGAGCTGGCCCATTCCTTCGACATCATGCGGGAACGGTTGCGCGTCGCATTGGGCGAGATCAACGCCTTCACGCAAACGCTTGAGACAAAGGTTGAGCAACGAACCGACGAACTCAAAGCAGCGCAAAAGCGATTACTGCAATCCGACAGGCTTGCGTCGCTCGGACAACTGTCCGCAAGCGTCGCGCATGAGATCAACAATCCCCTGTCCGGCGTCCTTAACCTCTCCATGTTGCTGCAGCGCATCGTGGGAGAGCAGGGAATACCGCCTCACAGAGTCGAAGAAGTGCGTCGGTATCTGACTCAGATCAGCGACGAAACCGGGCGCGTAGGGCACATCGTGGCCGACCTTCTGGCCTTCTCCCGCCGGTCGGCTCCCCGGCGTGTAGACGCCGACCTGAAGAACCTGATCGGTTTGATGATGTCCATCATCGGCCACAAACTGAAACTGATGAATGTACGCATTGACCTGGACCTGGTCGAAGAAGTTCCGCCGGTCTTGTGCGACCCGACGCAGATCCAGCAGGTGCTGATCAACCTCGTCATGAACGCTGCCGAGGCGTCGCAGGGAAAGCCCGATGGGCGGATCGTGATTCGCTCCTCGCTGGACCGTGAACGCGGGCGCGTTGTCTTGTGCGTTGACGACAACGGCGACGGAATACCGGCGGAGAACCTGGATAAGATCTTCGATCCCTTCTTTACTACGAAAGGAGAAGGGAAGGGGGTTGGTCTCGGACTGGCCGTAGTCTACGGTATTGTGGAAGCGCACGGAGGAGAGATCCAAGTTCGCAGTACCGTCGGCATCGGCACGACGATTACTGTGTCGCTACCCGCATCGCAGGACGTTCATCCGAGCGTCCCGGAGGTGCCCGCGGACGAGCGTGCGTGATTGTCGTCGGTCTCCTGGGGCTCGGCAATGTCGGGCCGGCATTGCTGGACACCGTGGCGACTTCGGTGAGGGAGGCGTTCACCGCAGACATTGTACGATTGAAGGAAGGACCCGACCCTCGGTACGCATGGGATGATCATCGGGGTCAGCATAACTCGGAGATCATTCTGCGCCGATTGCTCGCGGAGGCGCCTCCGGACGTCGACCGCGTGCTCGGCGTTACCAGCGTGGACCTATTCATACCAATGCTGAGTTTTGTTTTCGGTCAGGCACAATTGAATGGAAAGGCGGCGGTCGTATCGAGCGCACGGTTGGACCCGACGTTCCATGGTTTTCCGGTGAATCCTGCCCTGACGGCGGCCCGTTTGTCGCGTGAGGCCGTGCACGAGTTGGGCCACACGCTTGGCCTGACACATTGCATCGTACGGGCGTGCCCAATGTCGCTGGCGACAACGATCGCGCAGCTCGACGCCAAGGGCCCGGAACTTTGTGAGGGATGTAGGTCTGTGCTCAAAGAAAAGATAAACCGCGGTTTGCTTTTCTTGAGTGAGTCTTGAAATCGTCATACGTGCATCCATAGATATCACACCATGAATACCAACTGGGAAATACTCGTCGTCGACGACGAAGAGATCATGCGTGAATCCATGGCGGCGTGGCTGCGGGAGGACGGATATGCGGTTGAGGCAGTTGCATCGGGACGCGAGGCGATCGCTGCGGCGAAGGTGAAGGACTATGCGATCTATTTCATCGACCTGAAAATGCCGAGCGGTATTGACGGCATCGAGACGATGATGGAGGTCCATAAGATACATCCCGAGGCGTGCGTCATCATCATTACAGCGTATGCGACTGTGGACACAGCGATTTCCGCCATGAAAGAGGGGGCCCAGGAGTACATCGTGAAACCCTGCAATCCGCAGGAGATCTCCATGCTCGTCGCGCGGATTATCAAGGTCAAGAACCTGCAGAGGGAGAACCTCATTCTTCGGCAGAAACTGGCAAAGCAGTACAATGTGCAGGACATCCTGAGCAAGAACCCGAAAATGCACCAGATCTTTCAGCTCATAAAAGAAATTTCGGGACTGCGAAGCACGGTGCTTCTGCAAGGAGAAAGCGGAACGGGGAAAGAACTGGTGGCTCGTGCGATCCATTTTTCTGGGGACCGGGCGGGAAAGCCGTTCATCGGCGTTTCCTGCGCGGCGTTGGCGGAGACGCTGCTTGAATCGGAACTGTTCGGTCATGAGAAGGGTTCGTTCACCGGGGCCACGTCGCAGAAGAAGGGGAAATTTGAGATGGCGAATGGAGGGACGATCTTTCTGGACGAGATCGGAGATATCTCCCCAAAACTGCAAATGGACCTTCTCAGAGTCCTGCAGGAAAAGAAATTCTATAGAGTCGGAGGGTCGGAGGAGACAGAAGTTGACGTCCGCGTGATCGCCGCAACGCACCGTGACCTCCAAACGGCAGTGCAGGAGGGGGAATTCCGGGATGACCTGTATTACCGCCTCAACGTCATAACGATCCAGATACCGCCGCTACGGGAGCGGCGCGAAGATATTCCGCTTCTGGTCCGTCATTTCATCTGCGATCTCTCGCACGAGCTGGGACGGCCGGTGACTGACATTTCCGAAGACGCGCTGAGGCTGTTGATCGACCGGGATTGGCCGGGAAATGTCCGCGAGCTCGAAAACGCGGTGGAGCGGGGTATCATCACGTGTCGCGGCACGTCGCTCACTGCGGACGATTTTCAATTCCTGAACACTTCCGGAAACGGAAAGAAGGAGTGGCGACCCCCCTGCAATCTTCCCCTCGATGAAGTGGAACGTCAGGTGATCATCGCTACGCTCGAACGGACGAAAGGAAATGTAAAGGAAGCTGCGGGAATCCTCGGGATCGACAGGTCGACGCTGTATGACAGAATAAGAAAATACGGCTTGCCGAGGTAAAGCGGGAGACGAGGTGCCAACTGTTGACCACCAGAAAGCATTCGGAGCCTCAAATCATTTTTGTCAGTTGGCCCTTGTCAATTGGCAGTTGTCTCATTGTTCTATGCCTGCAGAAACATCTCTTCCCATACCCCCTCCCAGTCCTTCATCGGGATCGCGTCCGGCATAGACCTTACGGGTACCCCTCCGTCCGCAAGCGCAGGTGATCCGCCATCCGGCGAAAGTGCAAACTGAAGGCGCTCCAATTCTCTCATGACCCAAGGCTTCACTTCGGGTCCCCGCAACAAGTGACTCATGTCAGGCCCGCCTTCTACCGGCGCTACCCTGAGAAACCATTCTTCTGATTCGCTTCCCGCGGCAATAACATTGCCGTCGATCGGGGAGCGCAAACGAGCCCGTCCTTTGTTGCTGATGATCGTCCATCCATGACCGTTTGCCGTGACGCGTTCGCCCGGACCCGGCAATTCCACTGCTTCGATCTTTCCCACCATCCTTCTTCCAAGATCATCCAGGCCGACAGTGATCGTCCCGTCTGCCTCCGGCTTGACCCACGTATGTCCGCGATGGTAATAGCGATCGAGCGGCACATGAAGTCCGAACATACCGGAGGACGTCGGCGACCGTTGTATGACGGCCGCGCTGGCGGATCTCCCGCTGACGAGAAACGCACGGTGGGCCTCGCACGAACGACAATCGAATTCGTTCGTGCACGTGCGGTGCTGAATGTCGCCGTTCAACTCATGACGGCAGACACGGGAAGATGAAGCCAATTCTTCAAATGCCAATGTCCAGGAGATGTTGTCATCGAGATGCGACCGAATATCGCGCACAGTTCGTGCACCCGCCCGGGCGAGCGTGATGAGAATGAGCGTCAGGACCGAGAAGAAGACGCCAAGAAAGATGATGTGCGTCGGTTCCCATCGGAATTCATAGACCCAGGGAAGCATGGGAGTCTCCGTAGTTTAAGATATCTCGCAACAGCGCAACGTTAACAAGGAAAAGAGTTATCTCGCGGCGGCGCAACGCGCGCAACGAATAAAATATGGAGTAGTTTGGGAAGGATATAAAAACATTTCCCGTTGCGGGCGTGGCGAGCGTTGCGAGAATATTTTCTGCGCGAGCACTCATTGATTTTCTGTAGGCTTAGCGCTCAATCCGCGCGATCTCACGTTCTTGCGGAAAAAGAGGCAGGTATCTGAATGAGATCGAATACAACAGCACGCCGTAGGCGATCACGGCCGCGAATGTCGCGACCTCCTGCCATGAGGGCACATACGTTAGGAATGGATCGAATGTCAACGTTGGAAGAGACAGTGTCTGGATCGTCAGCACGAACCGATTGAGCGTCACTCCTGCCAGCACGAGCAGAGCCGCCGTCACCAACAGGGGGGTGTGATTTCGTACCTTCGCGTTAAGGAGCATGAGAGCCGGCACAAGGCCGAACGGGACAATTTCGGCAAACAGTATCCACGTTCCGAACGATGCGCGCTGATAATACTCGAACGCGGGAAACCCGGCCGACGGCGAAGTGCCGTTGATCCACACGAGCGTGTCGACGGACTTTAGTCCGAGATAGATTGTCAGCAGCATGCCGGAGATCTTTCCGAGTGTTGCAAATACATTCTGACGTACGAGGCGTTTCGCCGACAGTCGTTCCACGAGCCGCGTTATAACGAGCACAAAGCTCGGACCCGCCGCCATTGCGGAAAGGACGAACAAAAAGAACGTTGTCGGCCAAATGCCGAGTTCTTCGCGGAATGCGAAGGGGCGACCGCGCAACACGCCGTAAAGACCTCCCAGTGAACCCTGGTGGAAGAATGAGAGAAATGCCCCAATTGCGGCAAAGACCGGCATGAGTTTATGTAACTCGAATTCAAAAACGAGAAACCGGGGGATATTGCGGAATTGCCTGTTCTTCAGGACGAGGGGAGCATATTCAATGATGAGGACGACGATGTAGCACGTCAGGCAGAAGGTCACTTCCGTCAACATCGAGTGCGTGTTCGGATGCCAAAACGTGAACCATGCGCGCAACGGCTGTCCCACATCCACCATCAGCACCATGATTGCACTGCTGTAGCAGATCAGGCCGAGAACGACCGCAGTATTGATGACCGGCTGAAGTTCCCTGCGCTTCATGATGTAGAGCAGAAATCCCGTGAAGAACGCTCCGGCTCCGAAGGCAATGACAGTAAGGTCCAAGTAGATCCACAATCCGAAGGCGAACCGATTGTCCATGTTCGTCTGGTTGAGCCCTTCGTACAGGCAAAGCGATGCTCCGTAGAGTCCCCATAAAAGAACGCCGAACCAGGGAATGATCCAAGCCATGAATCTCCAGAAGGGAGCCCGTTGCACTCCGCGTGGAATGAACCGCTCATCCACGGACATTCTCCTTGCGTGTGCGTGCGACGACACGGTCGGAAAGATTCCGGACCCATTCCCTCGATGAGAGATACCAGACCTTGGGCTCCGTGCCGATGCGCGACAGGAACCGGAATGCGCGATCTCCGGCAGCCAATGCGGCGACGAAACTGTCGGAATCATCGAGGTCGCCGAATGTGATCGCCCGTTGAGGGCATGCTTCCACGCAGGCCGGCACATAGTCGGCCGGGTCGATCGCAGTGCGTCCCGTTGATGCCGCCCTTTCCCTGGCGGTGTGGAGCCTGCTCTGACAGAAATTGCACTTCTCGACGACTCCGCGCATCCGAGGAGCAACGTCGGGATTCATCGCCGCTTCCATCCCTGCCGGCCACTTCGGGTCCCACCAGTTAAAATAGCGGGCGTGGTATGGGCACGCCGCCATGCAGTACCGGCAGCCAAGACATCGCTCGGGGATTTGGCCCACTATTCCCGTTGCAGGGTCGACTTCAACTGCATTTTGCGGACAGACCGACATGCAGGGCGTTTCATTTCCGCACTGCTGACACATGATCGGCACAAACACTGAGTGCGTGTCGGGAAATGACTTCCCGTCGTCCGCTTCGTATACGCGCATCCAGGTGATGCCGGTCCGCTCAGTGACATTTTCCGTTCCTGGCGGGATATTGTTTTCAACTGAGCAGGCGACGGTGCAGCTGCCACAACCTGTGCATCGGTCGAGGTCGATCACCATGCCGTATCGTGAGCGGGCTGTCGTGACGGTCCTCATGTCAGGCCCTTCGTACGATCGCTGTCACACCAGCCATCGGAGACCGCGACAGAGTATTCCTGAAGACATCGGAACCGGCAAATTCGGATTTCTTGCCAGATACATTCGGGTCGGGACCGATGGACAACTGTGCCACGCCAGGCATAAGGGAGGCGGAAAAGCGGATCGTTACGTGCCGGCTTCCTGATTCCGTTTGCACGACGGCCTGATCGCCATCGTCAACGCCGCATCGTCGCCCGGTGTCCGGATGAAGAACGAGATGAGCCCGGGTCGGCCGAACTTCGGATTCCTGATAGATCTTTGTCATCAGCGGCGAGATCCTTCCACAGCTTGCGGCATCGCTGGATGCCGTCGGGAGCAGAATGACCTGTCCATCGGCGCCGTTCCCGTTAGGCTCCCCTTCCGCACGAGCCGCCCATCGGTCGACGATGTTCGGTGAATGGCCGAGCAGGGTGTAGGAATGGGCTGGAGTCTCATGGAGAGGAGGACTCGTCCACACCGCTCCCTCGATGAATGCAGACCAGATCTCATCGGCCGATGCAAACTCTGAAAGTCGATGTCCCGAACCGTCCTGGTATCCCGCGATCATTCCTCGTCCGCGGGCATGCACCAGCGCTATGCGCTGCTTGAGGAGCTCTTGCATCGCTACCGATTCGCCCGAAAGATGGTTCAACAACTCTATCGGTTCTACGCTTCCTTGTTTTCGCGGGAGTAATGGAGTCGATATGGAGAGCGATACAACAGTATCCGTCGGATCACCAACAACTTCTGCGGCTGTCTCATACGGGGCCGGTGAAGGAAGAACGATGTCTGCATGAGCCGAAAGTTGCGTCAGAAATGGAGACGTACTGACGACAAGATGTCCGTCCGGACTAAGCTTTGACTCGATGGATTCCCAGCATGTCGAGCACGTCATTTCTTCTCCGTCGATGATGAGGAGTGAGATCGATCCATCCGGGACGTCACCGATCGTCGAGATCGCCGCCATCTTCGTTGCCGGCATCGGAAGCTCGTCGCGATGGAGAAGACCGCCTGGAGTTCCATACGAGCCCAACAGAATGTTCAATGCTGCCACTGCCTGATGAGTGTCGCGGTCGATCGGACCGGCGGCATCTCCGCCCGCAATGACCATCGACGGCTTCCGGTGCGCCAACGCCGACCCAACCTTTTCCAATGTGTCGACCGGTATCCCTGTCCGTTTTGCCACGATCCCCGGCGTGAAGAGCGAAAGCACATCGAGCATGCCCCGCCTGTCGGAGGTGTGCAGATCAGCAACATACCGAGCGGCCAGCGACGGATGGTCGCGCATCACAATATTTGTCAGTCCCAGGACGAGGGCCGTCTCTGAGCCGGGAGCGATCGGGAGCCATTGATCCGCAAGGACAGAGGTGCGTGTTCGTCTCGGATCGGCATGAATGAGCTTCAGTGGATTTCGGGCGTCATGTCTTCGGTCCAAAAGGGCGGCAGTTCGCGCGGGACGTGTCCATCCGTCGAAGACTGGAGTTCCAATCGTTAGCAGTGTGGCAGTCCGTTCGATGTCAAACCCCAAAGACAGACCGTCTTTTCCGCATGCGTTGGAAAACGCTTCATGCATACGCAATCGATCGTCGTCCGGTACGATGTAGTAACCCGGGCTTTGCTGGGCGAGGAATGCTCTGAATTGTCCGGAGAGCGTCCGACCCGGACGCTGGTCGATGACCGCGACTCCCGTTGCCAATGGACGGGTGTTCAGGGCTCCGAGAATGCGATCGAAAGCTTCCTGAGTGGACAGCGAATCGGTCTCAACCTGGTCGCTGGTTCGTCGGATCACAGAAGCACCGGAAAGACGCAACGGATGGTAGGCGAGATGATGGCCCGTCATACCGACGGGGCATAGCGCGCCCCGACCGGCTGTATGACGCACGGCCGCGCGCATGGCGTACGGAATCCCGCCTGCACATCGTGCCTCGACGGCGCAGCCGCCGGGACAGAGTGCACACGTGGAAAAGGCCGTTGTCAACGGTCCCCGCGGAACCTTCGGGATCCACGGACCCGTTTGCGTCCAGATGGCGATATCGTCCAGCAGTTTCCACGGAAGCGGAGAGAAGAGGATCCCGGCCGCCGATGCCCCCGCAAACTTTAGCAGTCCTCGTCGAGTTACTTGCATGGTCGTCCCGTTACTTGTGGCAATCGATGCACGCGCGATCGTTGTTATGCACTGAATGACATGAAATGCAGTCGTCCATCTTCATACCGTCCCACGCTTGCGACTTGATCCCGGCGATGGACGAACCCCATATGTCCCTGCTGTATCCCGAGATCCTGTTCATTTCGTACGGCCGTAAACCCGAAGAAGATCCGTGCTTGCCATGGCAGGTTTCGCAGGCAAGCTTTGCTTTGTGCACATGGACAACGTGGGGGAAATATGCGTTGTCCGGCTGACGGGCGTACACAAGCCAGGGAACCTCTCGATTCTGTTGCACATACTCCTCGACAAATCTCCGCTCGTTTTCTGAAGAACCGATCGGTTCCTCATGGCATTCCGCGCACTGATGGATTCCCGGTATTCCCGCGAACCTGCCGTCTTGGCCGAGTGCATGACAGTCCTGGCAGCTCATTCCGGCTCCGTTACCGGTGTGAGCAGCATGATTGAATTGTACCGGCTGATCGACGGTCGTGTACAGGACTGTCGGAAAAACGACCCAACCGGCGAACAGGCCGGTGGCCAGGCCGGCAATCGGAACTAGAGAGCGTGTAATCGTCACAAGGGTATTCTCCACGACGCGTGCGGGCAAAAGAATTCGTTGTAGAGCCCGAGGACATCCTGTCTGTCCAAATGCTGGGCGACGCCGACGGCAACAATACCGCCGTCATTGAGCCTCTGAGTTGATAGTGCATTCTTGTGCTGCACGAATTCCGTCAGTCGCTTGATCTCGTGTATCATCCACGTACGCGCGCTCTCACCCGTCCGCAAGCCGGCGGTAGGCGAATCCGTTGTCGCCCATTTTCCCTCCAGCAACCAACCCCCGACATACGGTTCCTCGGTGATCCTGTCGGTCGAAGCACGCAGGTGGGAATTCGACTCGGTGATCTGCAACGGGGAAGGGAAGACGAGATGGAGGTCGATGTCGCGGATCGTCAATACTGCCGCCGGGTGCTGCACGCCGCGGGATGTCGGAAATCCGAGACGATCGACGCGACCTAGGACGCCCGCCAGGAATGCATCGATTCCAATATGCCAGTACCCGTCTGCAGACGCGGAGAGCCACAAATGGTTTGGCGAGAGCCACACATCATCGGGAATCTCCAAGGCTTTGTGAAAGATATCGACGTGTCGATCACTCTCCCCCGAAGGAGTGCGCTTCGGAGACCCTTCTCCCGATGCAAGTTCGGCAAAGACGTCGCAGTACTTGTGTCGATCATCTGTGCAGCGGGCAATCTTCGCGTCGGAGTAGGGGACATACTTCGAGATCGGCGCCCCCGAGCAATATTGGACGAGCGATTCCTGGAGGAAGGGACAGCGGGCAACGGAGGGATGCTCTTCCTTGTGCTGTTTGGCAGCCAGGCACCGGCTCCACGCCTCGGTCGAACACCGTTCGTTGTTCGACGTGTCAGTTGTCCGGACGATCAGTTTGGTGTACGCCGAAGCCCGGCAGAATTTCACCTGGGCTTCGCGCAACAAGGGACACCGCATGGCGTCCTCACAGTCTGTCAATTGTCGGAACGGATGATGTTCGGCGGAACGTCGTCGTCTGCGGGACGGTGCCCGATCGTATGCCGTTCGTCGATGCGCTCGCCGCCGTCAGCCATCGTGATGCCGAGATCTGCAATATCGAAGGCGTGCGTGTCGTCAGCCACCGGTATGCGGGACCGGAATGCGGAGCGGGCGTACCACTCCTTCGCAGCAACACGCGCGACAGCGGCGATGCAGATCACGGTAACGACGCCAAGAAAGATGTTTGTCAGATTCAGCCAAAGCGTTTCAGGATCGAGAAGGTCAGACACGGTCGCTCTCCCTGTTTATCGGCGATGGGACTGCTCCACACGCAGTGTGCGTGCGGGAATGCAGTGCAACGGGAGTGCCGTGAGAGTGCGACGATGTGGCGGCCGGATTCCGCCGATTAGCAGCGGAAACCGGCGTCGCATGTCAGGAGAGTGTCAGGACGCGGAGAAGCGTGGGGGAAATCGCAATTCCAGTGTAGGGAAATGCCCAAGAACTCATGCGGACAACTGCGGTTGGTTAATTGGTTAAAATGTCAAATGGTTGATTCTCCGCTTGCCGATGAACCCAAACTACCGGACAAGTGCGATAGCCAACTTCTCCCTGATGTGCGCGGTTCCGGCAGGATCAGAGGCTTCAAGGAGCACGATATAC
>MHAK01000025.1 GCA_001802945.1 Ignavibacteria bacterium RIFCSPLOWO2_12_FULL_56_21
TGCTTCCACCGCAACAAAGGGTTCCGGCCGTGAGGAAACGACCCCGCCCGATACGGTACTTCGTCGTACGACGAGCTCGGGAATGAAGGTTTGGTGCACGGTCGGCATCGTCGGATTCCCGATGCGCTCCGACAAACGTTGCATCGCCAAGCGTCCCATGGCAGCCATCGGTTGTCGCATCGTCGACAGTCCAATGTGCCGCGCAAGCTCAATGTCGTCGAATCCTATGACTGCGATCTCGTCCGGCACGCGCACTCCCGCCTCGGCGATCGCCTCGAGCGCTCCCGCCGCCTGGATGTCGCTGGATACAACAACGGCCGTCGGACGCACAGACCCGCTGTTCAGGAAATCCTTCATCAAGGTGTATCCGGTATCGCGGGTGAAGCCGTCGAGGATCGGCGAGTTACTCGATCGTATCAGTGAGGCATCGGGCGTGATGCCTGCTTCTTTGAGCGCCTGTTTGTATCCCTTCAGGCGATCCCGGGCCGGCAGACTTGCGACATTGGCGCTTAGCATGCCGATCCGTTTGTGCCCAAGATCGATCAAATGCTTCGTCGCAGCCCTTGCCCCTTCGACGTTTTCAACTGTGAAGGAATCGAACAGGCGATGATATGCATCGACGAGGATGAGCGGTACTTTCAGCTGAGTCACTTCCGACACAAATTCTTCCGGCAGTTGCATGGAGAAGTACAGGATCCCATCAAAGCGGCCCCGATTGCTGACGCGGCGGAGCGATTGTTCCGCGTGGTCGGGGTGCGTCACGCCGTGAAGGATGAGGTCGCACTCATCGTCCGTAAGTCGTGCCTGAACGCCCTGGAGGATTTCGACGAAGAAGAACGTGGTGAAGAACGGAACGACGGCGAGAATGGAGTTCGTACGTTTTCGAGCGAGACCCCGTGCGTACGGATGCGGACGGTAGTTCAGTCGTGCGGCAACCTTCAGGACTCGACGCTTCGTCTCTTCTGAAACACTCGGGTGATTATTGAACACCCGTGAGACAGTCCCGATGCCGACGTTTGCTTCTCGCGCGATATCGTAGATGGTGACTGACAAGATCACTTTTCGTGGAAGGGCTTCCACAAAGTGACCTCTAATTTACCGCTAATGCCTCGAATGTCAAGCAAAAAATGACTTTCCAAGGTCCATTTTCATCTTCATGGAACTACTTCGGTGTGATTCTCAAAATTCGGTCATCATCCTTACTTGGACGTCCTCTTCCATCCTTGTTGCTCGTACAAAAGTAGAGAAATCCGTCAGGTCCTTCGACCACGTCCCGAATTCTCCCGTATGTCCCCTGCAAAAGCGATTCTTCAAATGAGACATTTGTCCTTTTTCTCGAATCCAGTACGATACGTACTATCCTTTCTCCACGCAGACATGCGACAAAGAGATTTCCTTGAAGCACCGATAGAGCTTTCCCTGCCACAAATGAAGCCCCACAAGGCGCTACAGCCGGCGAATACTCTAGTACGGGAGATTCCAACCCCTTCCTCTTCTCTTTATGACTGATCACAGGCCACCCATAATTCCTGCCTGAGACCAAGATGTTCACCTCGTCTCCCCCGCTCCCCCTTCCCTCAAATCCTGACGGGCCGTGCTCTGTCTCCCAAAGTGATCCCCCGATCGGGTCCCAGGCAAGACCCTGCGGATTCCGAACGCCCATGACAAATATTGGCGAATCCCGAAATGGATTGTCCGTGGGTATCGTCCCATCATCATTCACTCTGAGGACCTTCCCCCCGTAAGAATCCATCTTCTGGGCCCGATCCCATTTGGCTGCATCCCCGGCCGTAATGTAGAGCTTTCCGTCCGGACCGAATTTTATGCGGCAGCCATTGTGGACAAACGAACCCGGAAGGTCATCGACAATCACCTTCGGCTCCCGAAGCTCTCCGTTCGCATACCGATATCTCACCACCCGATTTCCTCTGCCTGCCAAGGATGAGAATGTGTAGCTGACATACAACAGCCTATTCACCCCGAAAGCCGGATGCAGGGCAAAACCCATCAATCCCCCCTCTCCTGAGCTACTCACATCCTCAATTTCGGCAATGAGTTCCGCAGTAGAACCTCCCCTCTGAATCCGCCGAAGCCGCCCGGGACGTTCGGTGACAAACAAATTGCCGTCAGGGTCGAATGCCATTGACCAGGGGACTTCCAGGTTCCGAATAACCGTTTCCACCCTGTATTCCTCTCCTTCTTTAATCTTGAAGGTAAGCTGTCCAAGGACGCTGCCGGCAATGAGCAGAGTCAAGGCGATTGAATGCACCCAATGTCCTTTCCTCATATGGAGTATTTTTCGACAATGTCGGGTGGGATCGATGTCGATCTACCGCTCACAGCATCGATCATCGTATACTCTATGAATCCTTCGCAGCAAACCTTGTTGTTGTCCTTGCGTCTGATGCTGAATGTAACACGAACGCCGTCCTTCCTCATTTCTTCGATTGCTGTCCGCACGATGAAATACTCCCCCATGCCGAGTGGACGCTTGAATTCTGCATGGGCTGTTCTCACAACCCAGCCAAAACCTCGTTTCGTGAACTCGGACATCGGCATGAGATAACATCGTTCCATTTGATCGTACCGGGCGGCAAGGACATAGTCGAGATACCGAGTATAATGGACATGGGCGTTGACATCCAGGTCATCCGGCCGGACCCGCATTTCGGATTCGAATGAACTGTACACATTGACTTTTGGGTCCATGATTTCTCGAGGAGAATCTGGTCTTGGTGGGGAAATCTAACAGTACGGCGGCGCAAAGTCTATGAAAAGCAAAAGGGCGTTCAACCATGCGGCTGAACGCCCTAGAATAGGGAACGAAATGTTGAAACTTATTTCGGCGGTGCGCCGAGAATCGATTCCTTCGCGGCTTTTGCAACACGGAATTTCACAACCGTCTTTGCCGGGATTTGAATCTGTTCGCCTGTCGCAGGATTCCGGCCAATACGGGCTTTCCTGTTTACCAATACGAGCTTGCCGATACCCGGAAGGGTGAAGGAATTCTTCGCTTCCCGATATGAAAGATTGGCAACCTCTTCGAGAAGGCCAACTGCGACCTTTTTCTTGAGGTCGAATTTGCTCGCTAGATGCGCGGCAATCTGGCTCTTCGACATTGATTTTGCCATACAAGGATCCTTTGGATTAGTGGAAGGTTTATGGGCCCTCTGAGCCCATGAGAAACATCAATGAAATCAGCATGATTCTGATGCACATCGAAAAACTTCAATAAATATAGGTCTTTTGAAGTTATTGTCAATAGCAAAATCAGAAATCGTGACGAAAAATCAATGACTTCCCGTCATGACCTAGCCCGGCTCATACTCCGGGCGTCTGTAAGTCATTGGAAAATATGAATATTGCAGAAATCCCCAGGAAAAACAGTGGTTCGAAATAGGGGAAAAAGAAATTCGAAATAAACTGGAGTTTTGAGGGAAAACGGTCTCGCCTGAGGGTCGTACTGAAGATGCGGTCAGTCCGGCAATTCCAGACTACATTTCAAACGGTAATTCCGAAAGCCCAATGTCAGGATTTTTTTCCATGAAGTAATTTAACGCCCAGTCTCCGGTGAAAAGAATCCCCAGCTGTTCCGTAGAATTCTCCACTAAAGCACAACCTGTCGGAAGTGCGCCGCGGGGAAATGATTTCATGTCAAACATTGGATCGATCCACCTGAGCATTTTCCATTCCGCAGATTCCAGTCTCGACGGGGCCCCGTATTCGCTTTCCAACCGATATTGGACGACCTCGAACTGAAGAGGCCCGACGGCCGCGAGGATTTGCGTACGCTGTCCCGAATCCTTCAACTGAAGTCCTTGGACGACGCCTTCTTGAAGCAACTGGTCGACGCCGTCACGAAACTTCTTGTAATTCCCGGGGTTCGGATTGTGCAGGATAGCAAAGCACTCGGGCGGGAAACGAGGTATTTCATTGTAGACTATCGATGCATCTTCGGTCAGCGTGTCCCCGATGCCGAGACTCGACTGTCCTACGAATCCGACGATGTCTCCCGGATATGCCTCATCGATAGTCTCACGTTCCTGTCCAAAGAGCTTGCTGGCGCTTGAGAGCCGGAGGCTTTTCTCCGAGCGAGTATGGATCGCGGTCATGTCACGCGTGAACTTGCCTGAACAGATCCGCAAGAACGCGATTCGGTCACGATGACGGGGGTCCATGTTGGCCTGGATCTTGAAGACGAATCCGGAAAACGCTTTGTGTTCGACGGGAATAACAATTCCGTTGCTCGAGCGAGGACGTGGTGTTCCGGCATACGTCAGAAACCCATCGAGGAGGAGCTGAACGCCGAAGTTGTTGCGTGCGCTCCCAAAGAACACTGGGGTCAATCGACCTTTCAGGACGGCATCGGGGTTGAAGACCTCGCCTGCGTGGTCGAGCATATGAAGTTCTTCCACCATCGTATGATACGTGGCATCGGGAAGGCGCTCGCGGACTATAGGGTCATTGATGTCCGAGATCTCCACGGGGGCACGATACGAGCCGTTGGCGTTCATCTCGTACAAGTGCACGTGTTTCGCCACCCTGTCAAACACGCCGCGAAATTCGAAGCCGGTACCCAGCGGCCAATTCATGGGCACCGCGCCGATTTTCAGAACGCTTTCCAGCTCGTCCAGCAGGGCCAACGGGTCTTTTGTCGGACGGTCCAGCTTGTTCATGAATGTGAAGATCGGTATGGCCCTTCGGCGGCATACTTCAAAGAGCTTTCGGGTTTGCTGTTCGATTCCTTTCGCCGCATCGATAACCATAACGACGGCGTCGACGGCTGTGAGGACTCTGTAGGTATCTTCAGAAAAATCCTGATGACCAGGGGTATCGAGGAGATTAATACGAAATCCATTGTAATCGAACTGCAGCACCGTGGCGCTGATGGAAATGCCCCTCTTGCGCTCCAATTCCATCCAATCGGACGTGGATTGGCGCTGTTTTCTGCGGGCTGTTACAGAACCCGCGAGTTGCACCGCGCCTCCATACAACAGTAATTTCTCGGTCAGCGTTGTTTTTCCCGCGTCAGGATGGGAAATAATCGCGAACGTGCGGCGACGCTGGATTTCTTCGCGGAGGCCCAACTGAGTTCTCAATGAAATGATTTTGAAAAGACCGCCTCGTTACGATCACCCATGAATCTTCACGAATCTACACGAAACAGAAAATCCGCCCTGCAAAAGGCGGATTTACCGGGAGAACAAAAGGAATTGAACTGAATACTCAGCTTTTCGCTGATTCATCTGCTACTGCGGGACCGACGGGACTTCCCGATTCGCCTCTAGCGAATCGGGACGACCTCTTGCCTCTTCTGTTTGTCCCGCGAACGGAACGAGACCTCTTCGCTTCGACGAAGATGAAGCGATGAAGGCGACAGGCATCTGTAACCACCATCAGCGGGACCGACGAGACTCGAACTCGCGACCTCCTGCGTGACAGGCAGGCGCTCTAACCAAACTGAGCTACGATCCCTCTTCCTTTATCAAACTTATTGATTCTTGCTTCCGGCACTGCGAATCAATTTCTCAAGAAACTTTCGACTTTTCTTCTTCTTGATCTCGCGTTCCCGACGAAGGGCCTCAGATTTTGTCAAGAATTCCTCCACATAAACCAACTTCCACGGTCTCTTGGCCTTTGTCGATCTCGTCCATCCATCATTATGATGAATAACCCTAAGTGGCGGATTGCGAGAATACCCTGCATAATACGATCCATCAACATCACTCTGTATTATATAGACGTAATGCACTGTTTCCTCCCCCGGAAAACAGCCGTCGCACAATCATCACAACTAACGGGCGGGATCGACGAGACTTCCCGATTCGCCGTTGGCGAATCGGGACGACCTCCTGCGTGACAGGCAGGCGCTCTAACCAAACCCCGCCCACTATACTTAAATCCAATATGGGCGGGGTCCTCGTTCCATCTACGAACTTGCTTCGCAAGTTCGGATGGAACGGGACTGAGCTACGATCCCCCACAAAATACGTGCTGTTTTCAGGCCTAGATCATTGATTTTGGATGTCGGCCTTCCCCCGATTGACAGCAATTGGTATTCGTAAATATAGCCAAAAATTGAAAGGAGAGCAAGCAGTTTAGCTTTTCAGAAGGCCACCATGAACGACAATCCTCCACCGATCGAAACGTCGCCAGAGCCCGAATACACCGCCGGATAGTACAGTCGAGCAGTTGCAATCATATAGTTCGACGTCACGTCCGAAGGCGAACGGTAATCAGCTCCAATGCCAAATCCAAAAGAAACTCCCGACTCTTTGGAACTCCCCCCGCCAATCCCCGTCGCCGGACCGATTGTGATATCCATATCCGGCATCCGCGCAATGCGGTACAAAAGGTCTGAGCCTATCGACCACTTGGTCTCCCCGTTGATGGAAATGATCCCGCCAGTAAACTGGAATGAAGTCTTTCCCGAAATGTGGTTGCGCATGGAAAGCCCGGTCCCGGAAATATTGCTGACATGGAGTCCGAACGCGGTCGTTTTTTCACTTGCATCGGACTGTGCCAAAAGGAAACTTGGAATACACCACGTGAGGAAAAGAAGTGCCAGAAACGGCGTTTTCATGCAGCCTCCCTTTTGTCGTGCGAATCAAACCCGTCGATAGGTGTGAACAAAACATAGTCATTTTGCCGCCTAATCACCATGCCGCCTTTTGCATCCCCGTTTTTCTTTTCATAGCATTCGACGTTTCCTTCAACCTTCCAAAATCTGAGAACGGATGAATGCCCTACCGTTTATACTCGGCGCCCTGTGCGTTATGGCTATCTTTTATCGCTACTACAGCGCCTTCCTGGCGGCAAAGGTCCTCGCACTTGACGGGACCCGCACAACGCCCGCCCATGTATTCAACGACGGACAGAATTATCAGCCCACGAACAAGTGGGTCCTGTTCGGGCATCACTTTGCTGCGATTGCCGGAGCCGGACCTCTTATCGGTCCAACACTCGCGGCTCAGTTCGGCTTCCTTCCCGGATTCCTTTGGCTCCTTATTGGCGTGGTGATTGGAGGGGCGGTCCATGACTTTGTCTCCCTGGCCGCATCCCTACGGCGGAACGGCCGATCGCTCGCTGAAATCGCGCGCGTAGAGATCAGCCCTCTCGCCAGCATCGTCGGGTCTATCAGCATTCTCATCATCATCATCGTAAGCCTCGCCGGCCTTGGACTAGCCGTCGTGAATGCACTCTACGAGAGTTCCTGGGGGACATTCACCATTGCCATGACGATCCCCATCGCAGTGTTTGTCGGATTATGGATGTATCGCATACGGCCGGGACACATTCTTGAAGGAAGTGCGATCGGCGTCATCTCAGTTCTTCTTGCGGTGGTTGGGGGAGCGTTCATTCCCGGCTCGTTCCTCGAGCAGTATTTTCTTCTTTCGCGTCAAGAGCTCGTGATCGCTCTGGCACTGTACGGCTTTGCGGCATCGGTACTTCCCGTGTGGCTGCTGCTCGTCCCGCGCGACTACCTCAGTTCGTACATGAAGCTCGGTACTGTGCTCGTGCTCATCATCGGCGTCATCGTTGTGGCTCCGGAATTGAAAATGCCCAGCGTCACCGACTTCATCCATGGTGGCGGACCGATCATACCCGGCACACTCTTCCCCTTCATGTTCATTACGATCGCATGCGGCGCGATCTCGGGATTCCATTCGCTCGTTGCGACCGGTACGACTCCGAAGATGGTCGGCCACGAACCGGACGCACGCATGATCGGGTACGGTGCGATGTTGATGGAAGGTATTGTAGGAATTGTCGCCCTCATCGCGGCCTGTTCACTCCACCCAGGTGATTACTATGCCATCAACTTGTCGCCGGAGAAGTTCCAGCAGCTTGGCATGGCGACGGTGAACTTGGACCTACTTTCGGCGGAAGTGGGCGAACAGGTCGCCGGCAGGCCCGGCGGAGCCGTTTCCCTCGCCGTCGGGTTTGCACAGATCTTTACCGCGCTCCCGGGAATGGCCTCCCTGATGTCGTATTGGTATCACTTCGCCATCATGTTCGAGGCACTGTTCATTCTCACGACGATCGATGCCGGTACGAGGGTGGGGCGATTTCTCGTCCAGGAATTCGTCGGCAAGGCCTGGAAGCCGTTCGAGCGGACAACGTGGATCCCGGGGAACATGATCGCCACGAGCGTCATAGTGTTCGGATGGGCCTGGTTCATTTGGAACGGCAGCA
The DNA here is from genome assembly GCA_001802945.1 of Ignavibacteria bacterium RIFCSPLOWO2_12_FULL_56_21. Taxonomy (GTDB): domain Bacteria; phylum Bacteroidota; class Ignavibacteria; order UBA10030; family UBA10030; genus 2-02-FULL-55-14. The sequence continues at coordinate 8,197 of MHAK01000025.1, forward strand.
TCAGCATGATCTGGCCGATGTTTGGCACTGCGAATCAATTGCTGGCGGCCGTCGCTCTGTGTGTGGGAACGACCTACATCATCAATTCCGGCCGTGCACGTTACGCGTGGGTAACTGCCATCCCCATGGTCTTTGTTTCGACAACAACGCTGACGGCGGGATATATGAACATCGTTCAAAATTTCTGGCCTCTTACGGCAACGTCCGACAAAGCCACACAGGGATACGTGACTTCGGTCCTTACGGCCATCATGATGGTATGCGCGGTGATCATCATCTACGAAGCACTGAAAAAATGGCATCGGGTGCTGGTCCAGGGAAAGGACCCGTATGACGGGCAGGACATTCCGGCGACGAAGGTTTCCGGCATGGTCATGAGGTGCTGCTGAGATGTGTTATTTCTGTCGATAATTCGCTATATTTGGACCGTTCATTTCCATTCCTGATAAAGCAAATCATGGCAAAGACCGCCGCAGCTCCAGCTCCGGCTTCCGCCTCCAAGACTTTAGGACTCCCAAAAGACACGCTCCTGGCCTGGTACGACGACATGTTGCTCGTCCGTCGTTTCGAGGAG
>MHAK01000026.1 GCA_001802945.1 Ignavibacteria bacterium RIFCSPLOWO2_12_FULL_56_21
CGTATGACCGGATCATCCGTGGGGAATGAATTCGGCTGGGGACCGTACATCTGACCAGACGATGGCGCAGACAGGAGAATGAGAACTGCGCAAAGACCTAGGAAATACCTTCGATTCATAATGGGACTCCTCTGTAAGGGATGGCAGGAAGATGCCGGATAAACGCACCACGCAACGATAGTCAACAAAGTCCGAAGTCTCAATCCCGTTTTTCAGCGCAGAAGCGGTCCTTTGCCTCAACGAGTCCCGACGATTTCTGCGGGATGAATCGAAGGACAACCCATCCTCCACCCGAACGTTGATTGTCAAACATGAGAATTTTCCCCTTGGGGACGCTGTTTGTGATGAGTCTCACGCAATCCGCCGCGTGATTAGACGACATTACAATAGTACGCATGCATGCTTGGCATATGTTTTTTCACCCGACCGCCATTCGTTTGCCAGTGCTGGTAGGGCCCGCATACGAAATTCCCACGAACGGGTCTTTACAGCGCTCCGAATACAGTTCCCGCCAAACTCATTCACATTGGGGAGAATGCCCATGAACCGCTCTTTACTACTTTGGAGCGCCCTTGTGACGGTGCTCATTGCACTGCCCTTGGTTGCCCAGCCCGTTTCGGTCACCGTCAACGGCATGTCGTCCGGTTCGACAATCACGCAGGGGGATGTGCTTTCCTGGCAGATCACGCTTCCAATGGGTGCTGTCAGCTTCAATGAGCTATGGGTCGACGTCAACACCAACGGTCAGGCAGATCTCGGAACGGACCGGCTGATGGGCCGATTCACCCAGGAAGACGGCGTGCAATTCGCCGATGGACCAGGGGACAATGACGGTATTGCCAACGGCGTCATCACAACGCAATTCCCTGCCGGCATTGCTTCCGCCGCGTGGGTGTTTGTTGCCGCAGACAGCCTGTCGTCGGACACGGCGTCATTCACCGTTCTTCCCTTGCCAAGCCCCGCGGCACAAATCACCGGCACGATCACTGCTCCCGCCGGTTTCGACAAATCGTACATTCTCGTCGAAGCGAAACCGTACTACGAGGGGGGCGGTGGAGGAGGTATGGATGTGTTCTGGCAGGGTTTGACCGACATTTCGGGTAACTACACGATCAACTTGGGGGGCACGCCCACGGATATGAATCCTTGGCGGGTGCAGCTGACCTATCAGGATCTGGGACGACTCGTGTGGTTGCGGCGCGATACGAGCGTGAACGTTGGGGGCGCGACGCCGGTCGTGAATTTCCAGTTGGTACTCGGAACGATCCTCACGGGAATAGTGCGAAACACGTCCGCCGTTCCGCTCGAAGGAGCATACCCGCACACTCATGATCCATCGAGTATCAATGAACAGAACCAATTCGGCGGCAATACGGGCCCGGACGGGAGGTTCTCTTTCGCAGTGCCTTCGGGGAGTTACAAGCTGCACTTTACGCGCGAGGGATACTTCGACCAATGGTGGAATGCGAAGACGTCGTTCGACGGCGCCGATGTCATCGTCGTGTCGGGTGAAGACACGATCGGCGGACTCGACGGCACGCTTGTTCAGGGAGCGGAGATCCGCGGTCGGGTGACGAATTACGGAAGTCCGACAAATGCATCGATCACCGTGACACGAAACGGAGATTCGTGGATGATGAATACATACACGCATGATGATGGAACATGGAGCGTAACGGTCTCTCCAGGCACGTATTATGTCCGCTTTGACAAAGAAAGCCAGACGATCTATTACGACAACATGTATTCACCCCCGGGGACGCCGATCAACATCAGTGGGACCGAGACGATTTCCAACGTCGATGCAGACTTCTCCGTCGGACCTCCGCCTCTCCCGCCCGCGCCGGTCATTCTGAATATATGGGACGTTCCGTTCGACAACGGCAGGCAGGTCTATGTGAGATGGAGAGGGTCGGAATCGGGCTCGCCGATCGGAACGGACGGACCGCCTCTCGGCATAGAATTTTACACACTCTGGAGATGGGACCCGTCAGCCGGCTGGTTGCAGTTGGAGAGGGTGGAGGCATCTCATGATTCGGTGTACACTGCCATCGTTCCGTCGCTCAGGGATTCGACGCTGACAGACGGAATGTATTGGTCGAAATACAGGGTGAAATCCCATTATTCCTATAATTTCTACGTGATTTCCTCGATGCCCGACAGCGGGTATTCGCTTGACAATCTTGCGCCGAACGTGCCGGGCGGTGCTGCGTCGATCGTTGCCGGGTCGGACCTACTGCTTCGATGGCACGGTGGAGCGGAAGATGATTTCCGGTATTTCTCCGTCTACCGAAGTCTCTCGGCTGATTTTTCCATCACCGGGATGGCGCCATATGTGCGGACGACGGATACAACATTCACGGACGCGGGCATGGCCAACAGCGGTTATTACTACAAGATCACGGCCACGGATCATTCCGGAAACCAAAGCCCGCCGACGATCGCCCTGAGCAGTACGGGAGCTACGTCATCCGAGACGACCGAGACGCTGCCCGTGACATATGCGCTGCGGCAGAACTTTCCCAATCCGTTCAATCCCTCTACACAGATCGTCTTCGACCTGCCGTTGGATGAGGCCGTACAGGTGACGGTGTACAATGCGCTCGGACAGCACGTGGCAAATGTGTTCGACGGTCGATTGCCTGCCGGACGCCATGCCGTGACCTTCGACGCGACAGGGTTGCCGAGCGGGCTGTATGTGTGTCGCCTGCAGGCCGGGAAGTTCTCTGCAATGAGGAAGATGAGCTTCGTGAAGTAACAATTCGCTCAGCAGAACCCGAGCAAGGCGCTGTTCGCAGGCTGTTGAGCTTTTGTCAAAGGGCTTCCGGTGCATAACCGGGAGCCCTTTTTCTTTTCCCCCAATTTGTCGTATTCTCTGTACGCACATAGCGAATCGGCTTCTAGACAATGATCACAACGGAGAATCACGAATGAGGCTCGCCGTTCTTCTGCTGCTCGCTCCTCTCGCGTTTGGACAGCAATCTGTGACGTACACGGTCTCCTGTGATAACGCCGTTCATCATGAGGCCGTCGTCACCGCCGTTTTTTCGGGCATCACGCAATCTGTCCTCGAGCTCCGGATGAGTCGTTCATCGCCTGGACGCTATGCCATCCATGAATATGCGAAGAACGTATATCGGATCTCGGCCGTCGACGGAAATGGAAATGCGCTGTCGCTCGAACGTCCCAATCCCTACCAATGGAACGTCGCCGGCCACAACGGAACGATCCGCGTAACCTACACGGTCTACGGCGATCATGCAGACGGAACGTATGTTGGCGTCGACTCAACCCATGCACACTTCAACATGCCCGCCGCGTTCCTTTGGGTCCGTGGTTGGGACGCCGCACCGATTCGGGTCACATTCCGTCCTCCGGCGAAAAGCGGGTGGAAGGTTGCCACGCAGCTTCATCCCACGTCCGACCCGTTTACATTCACTGCCCCCGGCCTGCAATATTTCATGGATTCTCCGACGGAGTTGAGCTCCTTTTCGCTCAGGGAATGGAAGCTCCGGTCGAACGGGAAGGAGAGCACGATCCGCATCGCCATGCACCACGAAGGGTCGGACCGGGAACTCGACGCGTATGCGGAGATGGCCAAACGTGTCGTTTCCGAGGCGAAGGCGGTGTACGGTGAACTGCCGAACTACGATGTCGGAACGTATACATTCCTCGCCGATTATCTCCCCTGGGTGTATGGCGACGGCATGGAGCACCGCAACTCGACGATCATTGCCAGCTCGGGAAATCTCAGGAACAACGCCGTCGGACTTCTTGGTACGCTCCTTCACGAGTACTTCCATTCATGGAACGTCGAACGGATCCGGCCGAAATCGCTGGAGCCGTTCAACTTTGAAGAAGCAAATATGTCGGGTGAGCTTTGGTTCGCAGAGGGTTTCACAAGTTACTACTCAACACTTCTCTTGCGCCGGGCGGGGATGCGCAGCATCGATCGATTTGCAGAAGCTGCCGGCGATGCGGTTTCCACCGTCGTCAACTCACCGGGACGCGACCTTTTCAGCGCGGTCGAAATGAGCATGCAAGCCCCGTTCGTCGATGCCGCCACCGCCATCGATGAAACGAACCGCGAGAACACGTTCATTTCGTATTACACGTGGGGCGAAGCGATCGGACTCGGACTCGACCTTACATTACGGACCAGGAATCCGGAAAGATCGCTCGATGGATTCATGAAAGCGATGTGGGAGAGATTCGGGAAGACCGAGATTCCCTACTCGTTAGAATCGTGGCGTTTGACGCTGGGGGAGTACGTGGGCGATAGTGTGTTTGCAGACGATTTCTTCCGCCGGTACGTAGCGGGACATGAGACTGTTGCCTATGCGTCGCTCATGGAGAATTTTGGATTTGTGATCAGGAATCGGAAGGAAGGGAAGGCATCGATCGGCAACGTCGGTTTGCGGGAAATGTCGGGACGATTAGTCGTGTCGAATACTCCAACATCTTGGTCTCCATTGTATCTTGCCGGCATTGACCGCTGGGATGAGATCGTGTCATTCGACGGTGCACCCGTCCTTCGAAGGCAGGATCTGGACTCTTTGGCGGGATTGCACAAGCCGGGTGATAAAGTGGACGTCACGTTTCGACAGCGGGGAATGCTCAAGCGCGCGACGGTTACGCTTATGGAGGACAGGTCGTTGGAAATCGCACCGTTTGAGAAGATTGGAAAAGAAGTCACGGAAAAAGTTCGCTTGCGTCGAGCGGCTTGGCTTGATAGCAAGTCTGAAGAGAAGTATCCTCCTCTCCAGAAGTGGTGTCCCGAATGTCGTCGGGGATCTGCATTCGAAGAAGAATATTGCCGGTTTGATGGGCAGAGAATGGACATTGTGAGGCAGAAGTGAAGATGGAGGTTTTTCTCTCCTCTAGTACACTAGGTTGGATCCCGGGAAACTTAAGATCCCGGGAGTTTGCGCATTGTAAAAATCACAAAGGATGAGAAAAAAACTCGCCTACAGCCTCGGCTCCCTCTTTGTGATCTACGCTCTCCTGCTCATCCCGGAGCCCGCGCCCGTGCAGCCCCCGCCACCCCCCGTCTCCCGCACAGCGGGGGTTTTCGCCTGGCAACAGGATGATTTCTGGAATGGACTGGAAAAGCAATTCCAGGAGATCCGAAGGATTGGGTGTGCCGGTGCAGCAGAAGACCTGAGCAAGGGATTCACGAGAATCCGGGTGCTCCTTGCTACACTGGAAAAAAAGGAATTCAACCCTGCGGACCCCGTGTTTAGCCTCGCTGAGCAAGCCGTTTTTACGGTCGCTCCGTATGTCGCCGGATGCCCGGAACGATTCCCCGAATTTATGTCGATCGTTGTGCGGCTGAGAGATGCGGTTAAACGACAGTCGCGGCGGTGGTCGATGGATGATCGGATCGTTCGGGAAACGATGTATCGGTTGATGTACGGGTCCAGGGCCGCACTCGAGGAAGTAATGCTGCAAATGCCCGAAGAAGTGGTGCCGGACTTAATTCGGGGAACCGACGAAGTGTCCTCGACTCCCTCGGCAGAAATGCTCGGCGTCCGCCTGCACAGCGGCGACATTCTCATTTCCCGCGGCGGCGCACCAACCTCAGCACTCATCGCGCGGGGGAACGACTTCCCGGGCAATTTCTCCCACGTCGCACTCGTTCACGTCGATTCCGCCACACGCAACATCAGCATACTCGAATCCCACATTGAACGGGGCGTAACCGTGTCGACCATGGAAGTCTATCTCGCCGACACCAAGCTGCGCATCATGGTCATGCGTCTTCGCGCTGATCTGCCGGCCATCCTTTCGGACCCGCTGATCCCGCACACGGCGGCGCGGCTCTCGCTGACCGAGGCCCTCCAGCGACACATTCCGTACGATTTTGCGATGGACTACACCGATCCCGAGAAACTCTTTTGCTCAGAAGTCGCTTCATCGGTGTACCGCTCGGCGGGTATCAGATTGTGGACCGGCTTGTCAACGCTTTCCCAGGTGGGCGTGCGATCATGGCTGGGCGATTTTGGCGTGCGGCACTTCGAAACGCAGGAGCCCTCGGACCTTGAGTACGACCCGCAACTGGTCGTCGTCGCAGAATGGCGGGACCCCGAGACGCTCTACAAAGATCACATCGACAATGCGGCCACAGAAGTGATGCTCGAAGGAGCGGACAGGGGAGACCGGTTGACGTACGATCACGCGCTCTTACCGGTTGTGCGCGTGGTGAAAGCGTACAGTTGGGTGTTGAACGTGTTTGGCGGTGTCGGGCCGGTGCCGGAAGGAATGTCTGCGACGGCAGCGTTGAAGAACACGATGTATTCCGAACGTCATGCCGAGGTAACACAGTCGTTGAGCAATCAAGCCTTCGAATTCAAAAAGTCTCGGGGGTATACGCCTCCATATTGGCAGCTCCTTGCTATGGCCCGTAAATTCACGAACGCGAAAAATGTCTCTCGCTGAAGAAATCCGGATATCTCTCAAAACCCCCTCTGGAGTCGCAATCGTCGGCGAAGCATGACGGCGACGGGACCGGCAAGGACCACGACACCTGTGACAACCACAGCCCACCAATTCCACACTTGTGATTCGGCCTTCAGCGTAAAGTCGCTGATATAGAGATACGAAATGTAATCCTCCCACGTCAGGAGGTTTCCTTCGGCCGATCTGGCATTGGAGGAAATCACCGTCCCCGGCATTTCAATGCCGGCTTTATATGAGTTTTGAAGCACGATCTGGGTGTATTCGCTCTCCCGTATGAGACTGTCGCATTCGGACTTGCTTACCGCGACGGCTCCCGCAAAGGGACGCATGCTCGCGGACGCGGTCCATGCATCCAGTCGCTTCCTATCCAAAGGTTGGACATTTCCATCTTTCGCTGCAACCGCCTTCAGATAGTCCGCATACAGACGCTCCTTTGCCTTTCCAAGCTCGGCCGGCGTGGAGCGCGGGTCGCTCGCTCGTTCTGCCCCGTGCAGAAATGCCTGGAAGTAGGAGGCAAATTCCGACCGCCGCTGCCATTCCTCGTATCGGTCCGAAGCATCTTCCAGGGCCAGACTGTCTCCCTTCGTGGGATAGCCTTCCTTCGAAATTTCGAACTTGAGATACGCATCCAATTCCGACGGAGAGATGAAATCGGAGATCGGAACGAGTTGAAAAGTGTTGAACGTATGCATGACCTCGGTAAACGCATATCGTGTTGTGAACCATGAGAATGAGCTCTCAAGTGTAACGGTCGATCTCAGCACCCTGTGACTCAACGATTGCTGAAACTCGTTCAGTTCGCGATCGGAAGAAAACGTCCGCGAAGCTTTCAGTTGCCATTTTCGGTCGTCGATGCGACTCCGTTCGGCTGACCACGTCGTGTCCATGGGAAGCAAATATGTCGAGCCCTGGACCCGGTCTGAATCACCCCGTATGTCGAGCGTACGCACCAACGAGCCGTCCTTGTTGACGCGGGTGGTGGTATGATACTCAAGGCATCCGCTCCAAAGCAGGGAAGACGCGAGAAGCGTAAAGGATATAGTCAGTTTGGTCATGGTCGTACTCCGGATGTGCTTAATCTTACGGAAACATTGACCTCGCGTGCCAATGCTGCCACCGCCTCAGCTATGCGGCTCCTGACATTCGCCGGTATGCCGAGAGACCGAACGAGATGTTGGTCGGCGATCTGGAGAAGCTGTGCCACTTCATCCTGCCGGATTTCGAACCGACGATCGTTTCCACCCCCGGCAGTCAGGTCTTGGAGGGAGAAAAGTCCGGACACATGGACCGCATGAACGGACGCGGCATCGACATTGTACACAAGCACAGGACGATGAACCGGGGTCTCCACTCTTCCTGCAATCTCCGCCGGCCGGCGCTTCCAATCCGAAACGCCCATGGACTGTGTGATCAACCCCACGGCCGCCGCGATGACTACGCAACCGTATGCGAACCGAATGAACGGACGATCCAAGCGATCCAGAACGCTTGATGCGTGTGCGTTCAAGGAATACCGTTCCGGAAGTTCATTGAGGATCCTCGGAACAATCTCGGCCGATGCAGTTTCGGGCGTGAGATACAGGCTCAACGCTTCCATCTTCGCCCGCGAACGGACCACAATGTCTGCCTCCGATCTGCAATCAATGCACGTCCGGAGGTGGTTGTCAAGAGCCGCCTGCTCGGCGTCCGTACGTTCGCCTGGTCTGTCAAGGTGGATGAGATAGCGGGACTTGTGGCAGTTCATTGGTGAAGTCCTGTGATTCCGTATTCCGTATCGAGGTAAGTGCGGATCCTTCGTCGTGCGTATGACAGATTGGTTTTTACGCTACCGATTGAGAGTCCGGTTATGGCAGCGACTTCGGCGATATCCAGGTCCTCAAGGTCACGCAGGGCGAACACGATTCGCTGAACCGGCGAAAGCTTCCCTGCCAGACTCCGGACAATGTCTGCAAGGTCCTGCGTCTCGTGATGCTGAACGGCGTCCACGGGGTCTTTTGCGTTCTCCCAATCGTATCCTTCGGGTCTCATCCAAGATCGCCAACGTTCACGCCTGCGCAGACGGTCTATGCACAGGTTTGCGACGATCGTATACATCCAGGTTGTGAACCTCGCCGAGCGATCAAAGCGGGGAAGGTGGTCCCAGACTTTGATGAACGTCTCTTGAACAACGTCTTCCGCATCTGGAATGGAGCGCAGCGTTCGAAAGGCAAGGCGGTATGCATATGAGTAATGGCGTTCAACAACCCGACGGAAGGCCTGACGATCGCCCCGGCCGGAGGCTTCGAGGTCCGGATCATTCTGGAAGGTCGGGGGTGTCCTGGTCATGTGCGCATCTATGGGTGATACGCGCGCGGTGGCGTACGGTTAAATCCCGCGGTGGAGTGAAACATACGCAATTCTTTCAGAAACGAGGTGGATTCCCTGAAGTTCGGACGGCAGCGTGTGCAACATCGCGTCGGCCGTGTCCGTAGACCAAGAGCACTTCGTTATTCATTCCCACGGAGATACGAATGTTCAAATGTGCGAACGCAGTTTTCGCTCTTGCAACCTTGAGCGCTGTGCTCGTCGCCGATGAACGCAGATCTCTTCAACTTCGACCGACGCCTTCCCCTCTTGTCATCGATGGCAGCATAGAACCTGCCTGGTTCGCCGCAGACTCCACAGCTGAGTTCTTCCAGTTCCGGCCGTATTTCGGAAAAGAACCTTCCCGTCGCACTGTTGCCAGACTTCTCACCACACCGGAAGCCATGTATTGCCTGATTGTCGCGTACGACAAGCGTGATAACATCCAAACGAATACCGGCTTGCTCGACGACGGTGGGGGCGACGTCGTATCACTGATGATCGACACGTTCGGCGACCGAAGGACGGCATACAAGTTCGCCGTTTCCGCATCCGGTGTCCGCAGTGACGCGAGGATGCTCGATGACGCGCGCAATCGTGACTATTCATGGGACGGCGTGTGGTTTGCCGATGCGAAGGTCTTCGACTGGGGTTATGTCGTGGAAATGGAGATCCCGTACCGGTCGATTCAGTACGATGAACGCCTGGCCGAATGGGGACTGGATTTCGACCGGTGGTGTCCCGAGCGAACAGAAGATCTTTACTGGTGCACGTACGAAGAGAACGAGGGTCAACGCATCTCGAAGTTCGGCCGTCTCAGTTTCACAGAAGTCCGGCCATCAGCGAAGGGATCGAACCTGGAAGTGTACCCGGTGGGATTGACGAAGGCAACGTATCTCCGTGAAGGCGTGTACACGAATCGACCGACCGCCGGCGTCGACATCTTCTACAATCCATCCCCCCAATTGACATTTCAGTTTACCGCCAACCCGGACTTTGCGCAGATCGAAGCCGACCCGTTCGATTTCAACATTTCCCGTTACGAATCACATTTTGACGAACGCCGTCCCTTTTTTACACAGGGGAACGAGGTTTTCACCGCATCCGGACGGCAGAACAACACAGGATTCTACCAACCCCTCGAGTTGTTTTACTCGCGACGGATTGGAAAGAAACTCAGCGACGGCAGCGAGGTTCCGCTCATCGTGGGCACAAAGGCGTTCGGTCGCATCGATGATTGGGAATACGGGGGATTCGTCTCAATGACGGACGATCAGGACTATCGGCCGGACGGCGTAACCATGCGAGAACAGCGGGCGGTCTTCGGGGCGGCGCGCATCAAGCGTCAGGTTTTCGAAAATTCGTCGGTCGGACTGTTTGCGGTGGTCAAACAAGACCGGACGAACAGGAATGCGGTCGTCGATATCGATGGCGCATTCCGCGGTTCCAGCTGGCAGCTTTCGTATCAAATCGCTCGGTCTGACGACGATGGCAGGGGAGGGTTCGGCGGTTCGGCGGGATTCACACAATTCACCGACTCATACCTGGCGTTTGCGCGCACGCGGCTGATCGGCGAAGATTTTAGCGTCGACCAAGTGGGTTTCGTGCCATGGAAAGGTACAAAGGAATTCACCGCCATCGGCGGGCCGCGGTGGTATTTCCCCGAGGGAACAGTGTCTTCCATACTTCTGTATGCCGGACCGTCGTTCTATTATGAAAAAGTCGACCGGTATACCGACATTGCGGGAGTTCTGGGATACAACATGCAGTTTCGTGCCAACTGGGGGTTCGAGATCACGTTTGTGGGCGGTCGGTCGAAAGACCTCAACATTGCGTACAGTTCACGGAGCCTCAGTTTGTCGAGTTGGTTCAACACGACGCCGAAGTGGAATTTCAACGCATGGGGGGAAGTGGCGCGAACGTACAATTTCGACAGGCATTGGCTCGCCACGTATGCTTCGATAGGCACGTCCATCAATTGGAAAGCCCTCAACACAATGTCGATCGGGACGTCTGGGAACCTCTATGTAGAGGGGAATCCGCAAGGTACTGTGGAAGATGCGACCGTCAATGCCCGTCCGTACGTCTCTTTGACGCCTATGAACAACGTGAACATCCGGATCTATGTGGACAACGTGTACGTGAAATCTTCCGACAAATTGGAGAGAATGATCGCTGGACTGCTCTTCTCCTACAATTTCCTCCCGAAAAGCTGGGTCTATCTGGCCATTAACGAGGTGCGCGACCGAACAGCTGAGTTCGATGCATCCGGGACGCTGCTCCGCAAGCGGATGCATGTCGCAGACCGGGCCGCAGTCCTGAAATTGAAGTACCTCTACTATATGTGAACCAAGTACTAATTTTGCGTGAGGGCGGCCCCCAGGGGGTCGTCCTCCTTGTTTTTGCACCCCTGCCTTCCTACCTTTAATAATCCTGCCCGCGCGCCCGTGTCCCTTGGAGACCGGGCGACGGCAGCAATATCCCACCTCTTGGCGGTTTCATGACTCCTGAATCTATGTTGCGCGTGTTGATCATTGACGACGAGGACCCGTTCCGCCTTGCCGTCGAAATGGCGCTGAAGCTCGACGGATATGCCGCAAAATCCTATTCCTCACCTGAGATCGCCATCGAAGCGTTGAAGGAAGAAACGTACGACGTCATGGTCGTCGACTTCTATATGCCCGGCATGAATGGGATCGAATTCATGATGTGGATGAAGGAAAACGGCATCGACACGCCTGTCATCATGCTGACCGCCGCCGGTTCGGAGACGACTGCTGTGGAAGTGATGAAAGCGGGGGCGTATGAATACTTCCGCAAAGATCAGGTGAATACGAGTCACCTCGCATCGGTCATCAAGTCTGTGCATGAGAAATACCGACTTGCCAAGGATAAGGAGCAGATCGAGCAGGAGCAGCGGAAGCTCCGTGAGCGCGAGACGGAGCTTGCCTCGCTGCAGATGTTCCAGAAGACGGTCAATTCACTCGGACAGTTTGTTGAGAATGGTCTCGCGGCTCTGGCCCGGGCAATGTCTGATAAGGAGAAAGAGACGCTCGGTCTTGTTGACCGCTCACTGCAACCAAAAGTGGCAGAAGTGTTTGCAGAGCTCAACAAGGACGTGGAATTTGTGGCGAAGGGCGTAAAATCAATGACCGACCTTTCTGCGCTCGTGACGTCGAAGATCGAGAACCTGAAACAAGGATCGAAGAGCGCTGAGACGCCGGCGGCCGAACCAGAACGCGTCAATCCCTGACCCTTTCACTGATATCTCATGACCGACGCAGTCAGGAAGAAGATCCTCATCGTCGATGATGACGAATCCCTCCGCAAATCGATCGCAATCACCCTCAGAGTCAAAGGCTACGAGATCTGGGAAGCCGGCGACGGCATTGAAGGCCTGGAGCTTACCCAGCAGCGCAGGCCCGACCTGATCATATGTGACGTCTTCATGCCCGGCATGAACGGGTTTATGATGGTCGAGTCCATCAAGGCTGACGCGGCATTGACACACATCAAGATCATCATGATGACCAGCGCCGCCCAGGCTGCCGGCGCTTGGAAATCAGAACCCGATGTCGTATATCTGGACAAAGGGTTTTCCCTCCCGGTGCTCATAGAAACCGTTTCAAAAGTCCTTAGCTGACCTGTCACTCCACCGACGTCCGGAACACGCCGCACGCTGCGGCGCTCGTTCGTTGGAAGGAAGCCCACGGGAATGTACCGACGTCGATGCAATGCTCCGCAATGGAATCGTTTCGACTGAAACACGACCCTATCGTCGGCCCCCAGCCACAAGCCCGCGATCCGATCGAACGTTGGATACCGTTCGCAGTACGTTGCGGAGCGATCGCGCTCGCCGACCTTCTGCTCTACCAAGCGGCCAGCGCAACGTGGAGCTTTCCCCCCGGACGATTTCCCTTCCTCCTCAGTCAGTGGAACTGGTGGATCGTCACGTCGATCCATGAAGCCGGACATTATCTGTTCTTCATGTTCGGCAGGATCATGATGATCGCCGGCGGGTCTTTCTGGCAGGTGGCAATGCCTTTGGCCCTCGTTGGTGTCGCAGGCAAACAGCGATCCTTCTGGGCTTCCGTGTACTTGATCATCGCAGGCGTGCATCTCACCGTCCTGAATCCGTATATTTATGACGCCCCCTACAGGTCGCTTCCGCTCCTGGGCGGGGACAAGAGGGGACACGACTGGTACAATCTGTTGATCCACTGGCAGGCGCTGGATGCTGCGGAAGATCTGGCCATGGTCGCATACTTCGGCGGCATCTTCCTCGGCGTGATGGGGACATTGATTGGCTTGGCGTGGGCGCTTACCCTGGCGCTATCGAAACAGAGCAAGTGAATGCTTCACCTGCACGACACGGAGACCTACATGAAACATACATTGTTGTTCGTTGCCCTCATTGGCTCAACATATTGTGTGCATGCGCAGCGGCCCCAGTATCCGGTTACGCCGAAGGTCTCCCATGTCGATGTGTATCACAGTATCGAGATCCCCGATCCTTATCGCTGGCTCGAAGCAAGCGACTCCAGCGCGGTCAAGCAGTGGGTCGAAGCGCAGAATGCAGTCACCTTCGACTTCCTCGGACGCATTCCCTTCCGGGATAAGGTCCGGGAACGATTGACGAAGATCTGGAACTATCCAAAATACACCGCCCCCTTCCGGGAAGGAAAGCGATGGTTCTATTTCAAGAACGATGGTCTGCAGAACCAGAGCGTGATGTATGTGCAGAATGCGATCACCGGCCCGGCGTCGGTGTTCCTCGATCCAAACACATTCTCTGCCGACGGAACAATCGCCCTCGCCGATGTTTCATTCTCGAAGGATGGAAGATATTGTGCATATGCAGTCACGAAGAGCGGCTCCGACTGGCGCGATATCTACGTCATGGATGTTGCGAGCAGAACACATACGGTCGACACTGTCTCGTGGGCGAAATTCACGGACATTGCATGGTTCGGCAACGGCTTTTACTACAGCCGATACGATAAACCCGCTGAAGGGGGGAAGGCGCTGACCGCAAGCAATGAAGGCCACAAAGTGTACTTTCATACGGTCGGTACCGGGCAGGCGGAGGACAAGCTCATCTACGAGGAGAAAGACCATCCTAAGCGCAATTTCGGTGTCGGCGTCACGGAAGACGAACGGTTTGCCATTCTCAGCGGTTTCGAGGGAGGGTCGAAAGGAAATCCGATTTATGTCAAGGACCCTCGGAAACCGGGAGGTTTTGCCGCGATCGTCGAATCATACGACGATGAATTCAACGTCATCACGAATATCGGCGACAGGCTTATCGTGCTGACGAATCGGAAAGCTCCCCGATATCGCGTCATAGAGATCAATGTGCGGCGGCCTGAGGAAGCGAATTGGAAAGAGGTCATACCTGAGAAGTCCGAAGTACTCAGCAGCGTTTCGGCGATCGGCGGAAAGCTTGTGACGGTGTATATGAAGGACGCCAGTCACAGAGCCTATGTGTACAATGAGTCGGGAAAACGTGAACGGGAAGTGTCCCTCGGCGGGTATGGAACAGTCTCGCTTGCGTCAGGGAAACGAGAGGATAGAGAGGTCTTCTACTCATTTACATCGTTCACGTCTCCGACGAACATCTATCGGCTCGACCTGCGTACCGGCGCATCGAAGCTTTTTCGCCGATCCGAGATCGATTTCGCATTCGACGACTATGTGACAGAACAAGTGTTCGCGACGAGCAACGACGGAACGCGCGTGCCTATGTTCATCGTTCATAGGAAAGGCATCGCATATGACGGCTCCAATCCGACGCTTCTCTACGGGTACGGCGGGTTCAACATCAGCATGTTGCCCTCCTTCAGCGTGTCGCGGCTGATGTGGCTGGAAAACGGTGGGATCTATGCCATGGCCAATATCCGCGGCGGCGGCGAATACGGCGAGGAGTGGCATGAAGCCGGCACAAAATTGAAAAAACAGAATGTCTTCGACGATTTCATCTCAGCGGCGGAATACCTGGCGTCGAAGAAGTACACTTCGCCGGCGAAACTCGCGGTGCAAGGAGGGTCGAATGGCGGCTTGCTCGTCGGGGCTGTCATCAACAAACGACCCGATCTTTTCCGAGTCGCCCTGCCTGCAGTCGGTGTTATGGACATGCTTCGGTTCCACAAGTTCACCATCGGCTGGGCGTGGACGCGTGACTATGGTTCGAGCGACGATTCAGTCCAGTTCCGTTATCTGCTTGGTTATTCGCCCCTTCACAACATTCGTGAACAGGAATACCCTGCGGTCCTTGTCACGACTGCGGACCATGACGATCGCGTCGTTCCAGCCCATTCCTTCAAGTACATCGCCACCTTGCAGGAACAGCAGCGGGGAGCGAATCCTGTGCTCATTCGTATCGAAACGAAAGCCGGCCACGGCGGTGGCAAGCCGACGGCGAAGATCATCGAAGAGACGGCCGATATCTATTCGTTTATGTTCCATGAAATGGGCGTGTCCCCAAAGTATTGAACCGATCAGGAAGCACTCATCATGGTCACAGTGAGGCTTCCGGGTTCTCTGCGATCGTTCGCGGGGAACAAGTCCGAATGCAGCATGGACGGCGCGACTGTCGATGAAGTGTTGCAGAATCTCACGAAGCAGTACGCCGGACTTCGGTTTCAGCTCTATGCAGAGTCGGGTGAACTGCGCCGCTTCGTGAACATCTTCGTCAATAAAGACGACATTCGAGGTCTACATGCCGGACATACGAACGTCCGAACGGGTGATGTCATTAGCATCATTCCGTCCATCGCCGGGGGCTGATGTGTTCAGTGCAGAAGAACTTCAGCGGTACTCTCGACATTTCGTCCTGCCGGAAGTCGGTCGGTCAGGTCAGGAAAAACTGAAAGCCGCGTCGGTTCTCGTGGTGGGGGCCGGAGGACTCGGATCTCCCGCATTGCTCTATCTGGCGGCGGCAGGAGTCGGAACGATCGGCATTGCCGATATGGATTCCGTCGATGCATCGAATCTCCAACGCCAGGTCGTCCACACGAGCGATCGGATAGGCAGGCCAAAGACGGCATCGGCGGCGGAGACTCTTCGGGGGATCAATCCGAACGTTGTTGTGAAGTCTCACAACGAGAGGCTGACGTCTGACAATGCACTTGAGATTCTGCGGCCGTATGATGTCGTCATCGACGGCACGGACAATTTCCCCACACGGTATTTGTTGAACGATGCGTGCGTCCTTCTCGGCAAGCCGTGCATGTATGGCAGCGTCCTTCGATTTGAAGGACAGGCGTCGGTCTTCGACGCCCGGCGAGGACCGTGTTATCGCTGTCTGTTCCCCGAGCCGCCTCCGCCGGAACTTGCGCCGAATTGCGCTGAAGCTGGCGTGCTCGGCGTGCTCCCTGGAATCATTGGATCGATCCAGGCCAACGAAGCGATCAAGATCATTCTTGGAGTGGGCGACGTCCTCATCGGCAGATTATTGCTGTTCGATGCGCTCCGGATGGAATTCCGTGAAGTAACGCTTCGCAAAGATCCCGGCTGCCCGGTCTGCGGGAAGCAACCAATGATCACAACGCTTATCGATTACGAAGCCTTTTGCGGCTCAACAACGACGAGGAAAGACGAACATATGATCAAAGAGATCACAGTTGAAGAGCTGAAACGAAAGATGGATGAAAAGGCGAATATTGTGCTCCTCGATGTACGACAGCAAGAAGAGCACGAATACGTCAATATTGGCGGCGCGCTCATTCCCCTGAACGAGCTCCAGGGGAGGCTTGGAGAACTGGACAAGAACGCGGAGACGGTGGTGTATTGTCGAAGCGGGAGCCGAAGCGCCCGTGCGGTCGCTTTCATGCAACAGCAGGGATTCTCAAACGTGGAGAACCTGCGCGGCGGGATCCTGGCCTGGGCGGAGAAGATCGATCCGAGCAAACCGAGGTATTAAAAGCAGGAAAAAGGAAAAAGGAGTAAGGAGAGAGACGGAAGAGCGATTTAAAATGATTTCCCCACGAAGGACACGAAACCGTACATATACTATAAAGGTCTTCGTGAACTTAGTGGGAAAATCTCTTGCTTTGATCTTCTTGCTAGATTGAGAGGCGATACTGGCTCATTTCTATTTCTCGTCACGACTTCGAAGTGAAGGGGGTACGAGTATCCCAAACAACGCTCCGTACGCCGCGCTCGACCAGGCTTGCGACGTGATCGGGCACGATCCGTCGCATCCGATCACCAGAAAGTAGACGTACCCCGCTCCACTCCCCGCGACCGCATACAGCACGCGCCGAACGACGCTCGACCTGATCAGGTGCTTGATCGTCGCCATGCGCCGATTCCCCCATCCAAATTGAAAGTCCGGAAACCCATCGTCGTGAGCTTGGCCGCTGCCGGCACACTTCTGCTCCCCGACGCACAATACACTATGATCTCACGGTCACGATATGAAGCAAGAAGTGTTCCCGCGTCGCTGAGCCGCTGCAATGGAATATGGATCGACCCTTGAATGAGGGAACGGCTGCGCTCTTCAGATGTGCGGACATCCACAAAAACTGCTTTGCCTGTGCTCATCCGTCTCCGAGCTTCAGTCGCCGTTACGTGAACTACGTTCTTGTTGAGGAAGTACCGTCGGAGAAACAGTGCGATCGAGAGTACCGCAAAAACCGAGATAAATACATCGATTGTCGTCATGGAGGCCTTGAATGTGGTCTCCGTGCGATGCAGCGACGGACGAAAGGATTCAGACGTGTTGTAGGCTTGGGCCGCTGCGCTCTACTTGTTCCGCAAGGCGCAGGTCGTCAGGAGTGTTGACGTTCAGCAGAAGATGAGGGCGATAGAAGGACATCGAAGGGGAAATGGGGAGGATGAGCGTGTCGACATTTCGCAAGAGGGAATGCAGCGAGAGATCGTATGCCGTTAAGTGATGTTCGACCACAGGAAGGATCGATCTTCGATAGATGCCGCACAGAGGGTGCAGACGAGTACCCACCGCAGGCACGATGATGTCGTGCTGGGTCGGACAATCAACGATAAATCGGACCAGATCCGTTGTGATGAAAGGGACGTCACAAGAAGCCAGAAAGATCACATCTGACGATGCGGTAGAGAGCGCCGCGTGAAGTCCTCCCAATGGTCCGCAATGCCTGTGACGGTCTGCAATCGTGTTGCATTCCGGTATGGGTGCGTCCGTGACACGATCCGCAACCACAGAGACCCGATCAAAATTCTGTCGCAGGACGTCGGCCACCCGACGGATCATCGTATTTCCGCCGATGTGAACGGTGGCCTTGGGCGTCCCCATGCGCGAGCTTTCGCCACCTGCCAGGATGTACGCCTCGATTGTAGAGATGCGGTTCATCGGCGTTTCTTCCGACCTCCAACGACATCCTCTACCCAGCTCATAGCTGCCATCGAGGCGGGAAAACCAATCGTGGGAATGGCAAGGAGCGCAACATGCCGGAGTTTATCGACTTCGATACCTGCTTCAAGTGCCTTTCGGACATGTGCATGTGCTCCCCCTTCCAATCGAGCACCGACTGAGAGCGCGAATTTTATGAGCGCACGCTCCCGAGTGGAGAGTATGCCCTCGCCATGCACTGCTCTTCCGAGGGCTTCGTATGCCGCAGCCGTCCGCGGGTAGTCTTTAGTGAACTGCACAAATCGGCGCGGGAGTTTCTTGCGTGATGCCATAAGCTTTTTCCTTCTCATTGATGAGTTCCCCGTCTACAACGTACACGAGACGGAGGACGAAGTCAATCTAACAACCTTCTTTCTTCTTCTTTGCTCCGCTCTGTTGTGCAGCCGGAGACTTCGGAACCGGCATCGCAAGTTTCGGCATTTCCACGGAAGGGGTAGCGGAGGCTGTCCCGCCAACCGATGCGGAACCTCCAAAAAAAGCGCTCACCAATTTCTTCCGCTCAAAAGCAGCTTTCTCTTCGGCTCCCGCTCCGTCCGGAAGTCGAGGGAAGAGTATAGTCGCTTTCCAACCCTCCAAACCACCCCGCAGGATCGTTGTTCCTGAAAATTCCTTCGCGCGAAGCAGAAACCATGCCTGAGCCGCATGGATCCCTTCTTCAGAATACAGGACGATCTTCTCGTTTCTCCGAAGAGGATATTCGGCCAATCCTGCAATGGTGACAAGCTCAGCGCCGGGAATATGATATGCCGCATATTCCTGCTCCGTTCGGACATCAAGCAGCCTGAAGTCGTTTCGTCCTTCTATGATCCATCCGGCAAGTTGTTCTGTCGACGTGTGGTCTTTTTCTTCGAACACATCCAGCGCAAGCTGGCGGGTGTCAACCGATGCATGGGCTCCCGTGTAGGGATCTCCTGCGACAATGGCCAGAGCGCCGAAGACTATTGCCATAGCGGCCAATCGGCCCCGGAGACCCAGTAATGTTAGGAAGTTCTTCATGTTTTATTCTCCTTCTTCTGCGCCATCTTTCGTTCCCCCCATTCGGCGGCCGCGAATGCGCCAATCGCCATTACAACAACAGCAAATACTACGACGCCGTAAGGGAGATGAAAGACCTCAGGAAGTGTGAGCGTTCCATACGCTGAAGAAATGTAGAACTCCTCGATTGCCGGGAAGAGTTCGCCGAAGACAAAGATGCCTGCGAGGATCCCGCCGAGATACACGAGCGCGTCCGCTTTTCCCGTGGAAACGGCGACGCACGATGTTCCCGGACAATACCCGCCGATCACAAACCCCGCTCCCAGGACAAGACCTCCGGCGATCTGCGGCCAGAGGTAGGTCGGGGACACGTAGACCAGGGAAAGGTCGAGCACTCCCGCAACGCCCAGCCAGAAAACGCCGAGCATCGCCGTGACAATGGCGGTGAACATGACTTTCAACACCGTCATGTCTGTGAAATAGAACTGTGCCGCCAATTTCCGGCCGCTGCCAAATCCCGCCTGCTCAAGAAAGAATCCGAATCCGATGCCGATAACGATGGCGAGAACAAGACCGATGTCCTCGCTGAAGTATCCGAATTTGAAAAATGGTGCGGTCATTGCCATTGTCTCCTCATCAAGTACGCGAACGCATACGCCCCCGCGAAGACGCACATCATGAATGCCCAGCTCCCGGCGCCCAGGAGAGCTCCTCCCGTCAGCGCTTGTCCACTCGTACATCCCCGCGCCAGTTTAGCGCCGAATCCCATTAGCCCGCCGCCGAGAAAGGCGAAGTAGAACCTTTTCCGGGTGGTGATCGACGGACCCTTTTCCACCATCCATTTCACCCTGCCGGAGAGTGTTCCGGAGAGAAATCCGCCAAGAAAGACGCCGATCACCTCAAAGACCAGCCAGTCTTTGAATGGACTGGTCGTCCCGTCGCCTACGTACTCGGAATAAAAAGGATTCCCGGCTGCATGTTCGGGAGCTATGGCTGCGACACCGGAACTTACCAGCGTGGAGAAAGCACCGGAGGCCCCAAGACCTCGCCCCATGATGACGAAAGCAGCAAGCAGAACCAGACCTAGCCCAATACCTGCGAGATACGAATTCATGTAAGGTTGGGGAGTTGCCTTGCTTGCCGTGTGAACGGCGGCTTTCGGCCTCGTCGATTCAAGTACAGCTGCATTGGTTGCCATGGTCGTTACCTCGATTCCAGTATTGCTTGATTCGCGTCCATTCGCGGTCAGATCTTTTGCCGCGGTTGTGTCGTCACACATGTTTCATGGAATGACACTCGCTTGTCCAGCCGCCACGATCACAAAACGGAGCAACAATCCCCCAGCGATGACAAACAAGGGAGCGACTGGCGTATGACGGATCTTGTGGTTTACAGCCAGCAACTGAATAATGAGGGGGAGGACGATCCCAGCCAGGATAACGAACCCCCAAAAGACGGGAGCATACGGACCGGTCAGCAGCAGGTCCGCCGCCTGTTTGTGTGCCCGTGTCGACGTGACCAGTCCGACGAGAAAAAGGACGATGACGAGCAGTTCGAAGATCAGGAAACCGTTGTCCGCCTTGGCGGAAACCTCACGCTCCGTTTTGTCGGGAGAAATCAGGTGGACAAGAGCAGCCGCCGAAGAAAGTCCGGATGTCAGGAACAGGATCCAAAGCATCGCACTGTTCCAGAGTGGACGTGCAGCCAGCGCGCTCAAAAGGACTCCGGTGTACATGCCCAGGACCGCTCCGACGACCATGTTCGCAGCGCCGATGTTTTTCACCAGGGCGGGATATCGATTAATGACATCCGAGATCCGGTCGAAGATGCTAATCCGGTTCCGGAAGGATTTCGGTATGCTGACGAGCGTGTTGAGCAGCAGCATTGGATACACAACGAGCAGGATCCACGCCCCCCACGACATGGGGGAAGTGAATTTGAACGTCGTGTAGAATCTCCATACGTGAACTTTGTATTCCAGGTCGAGAAACAATGCGAACATTCCTGCGGAGAGGAAGAAAAGACTTATGTGAGGAAGATAGAAGCTTGAAAAATCGCTGTGCTTGTGATGTCCTTTGAGCGTGAAGTAACCCGAAATGATCATGAATCCCGCCACCATGCCGCCAAGGAACAGGTACACCGGGATCTCCCATCCCCACGCATGGAGGACCGGATCGATCATGGGATTGTGTCGTGTGCTAGATAATTCAAACATAGGAGCTTGCCGATAGATAAAACATCATTTCGTGTTCTTTCTTTTATCAGCTCTACGTCGCCTTGGTGTTCTTCGTGGGGTATCTTTATTCACGTCAAGTAATAAACACTCGGCTTCGTCCCCGCCTCGGCCTTCAGCGTATGCCATTTCCTCGAAGTGAGCAGTTTCGCAACTTGGCTGTTCGGATCGTTGATGTCGCCAAACGTCATGCAGCGCGTCGGGCATACGGCAACACATGCCGGATCGAGACCCTGTTCCACGCGGTGAATGCAGAACGTGCATTTGTCAGCATAGCCGTCGGGATGAATGAACCGGGCGTCATACGGACATGCTGCGATGCACGCCTTGCAGCCGACGCACAGCTCTTTTGTCACCAAGACCACGCCTCCGCGGTCATGAACGTGACTTGCCCCCGTAGGACAAGTTTCGACGCACGGAGGTTCGTCGCATTGATTGCAGCGTTCCGACCGGATCTCCATGTGGAGCGTCGGCCACGTTCCCCGGACATCCTGGACGATCCAGTCCCGGTTGTATCCCTCGGGGACGTTGTTCTCCGTCTTGCATGCCACGACGCAGTCCATGCAGCCGACGCATTTGGCAGTGTCGATGACCATGGCGTAGCGGGAACTCATTGGAAATCCCAGAAAGAAATGGAATACTGGAATACTGGAATCGTGGAATGGAGTACCGGTCTACCATTCCATTCTTCCAACATTCCAATATTCCATCGACTCGGCATTTCTCTACGCATGATTATCCTCGGCTGGCTCTATTGTGACAAAATTGACATTCATTCCCGTCCCTCCCATGAGCGGATCGACTGCTGAGCGTGTGACGAGTTGGGCGTCGCTGGCTCCTTTTCCGAACGGCCGCCGGAGACCGCGAGCCGTATGTCCAAATCCATGCACCAGGTAGACGCAATCAGGACGTATCCTTTCCGTCGCCTTCACGCGAACGCGATTGCTTACGACGCCGTCCTGATTGCGCAGGCGAACATATTGTCCGTCGGCAATGTCGAGTCTGGCCGCCGCATTCGCGTTCACCCAGACTTCATTCGTATCCATCATGTCTGCGAGGATCGGATTGGATTGCGTTCGGCTGAATGAATGAACAGGCGCTCTTCCAAACAGCAACCTGAAGGAGCCTTCCGGTCCCTGAGTTGGACGCGTATATCGGGGGACAGGGTCAAAACCGGCTTGGGCAAGCTGAGGTGACGAGAATTCAATTTTGCCGGATGGGGTCGGGAATTCGGCGGGCACTCCTTCACTATAATAGATAGGCTGGTGCTGTCCCCGGATAATGCCTTTTTCCTTCAATTCATCCCACGAAAGTCCCGCAGCCGTCACCCTCTTCTCGAGATACTCTTCCGCATTCTTCCAGGGAAAGTACGCTTCCAATCCAAGCTTGTTTGCCAACTGGAGAGCGATCCACCAACCCGGCTTTTGGTCGTGTGGAGATGCCACCACCGGCTGACGAATGGCGACGAACGGCTCCCGGAACCACTCGACGTTGAGATCGTCATGTCGCTCCAGGTACACTGATTCCGGCAGAACGACGTCGGCCCAACCCGCCGTTTCGCTCGGTATGACGTCCACAACCACCATCAGGTCGAGGTTCTGCATTGCCCGGATGGTTTCTTGGTCGTTAGGCAACGCATGCAAGAGATTGGTGGCGTATGTGAACCATCCCTTGATTGGATACGGCATTCCGGTGATTGTCGCTTCACGAATGCCGGTCGTAATTGTCTCGTGGGCGAATGGGTATCTGTGGCCGGGGTTGTCGACCTTTTCCTTCAAAGGCTTTGGATAGGGCGGATACGGATATGCCGGAACGTCCATCGATTGCGGCGTGTAGAATCCACCTTTTCTTCCCCAAGAACCGATCAATGCGTTTAAAAGCGCGATCGCCCTGCTGCGTTGTGCATCATCGCCGTACCACGTTACGTGCCGTCCTGGATGGACGAGCGTTGCGGGGCGGTACCGAGCCATTTCACGTGCGGTTTCACGGATAACGTCGGGATCGATCCCCGTTTCGATATACGCCCATTCAGGAGTTGCCGTGCTGATCGATGCGGCGAAATGGTCGAAGCCAAAACCGTACTGATCCACATAGTCCTTGTCGTAGAGACCTTCTTGCACCAGTACGTTCATCCAGGCGAGGATAAGAGCCAGGTCGGTGCCCGGCTTGATCGGAAGGTAGTGCTTTGCCTTGCTCGCGGCGACTGAGAATCGCGGATCGACGACGATGACACTTGCACCATTTCCGACCGCTTCTGCGAATTCCTGCACCTGCGTGTTGTGCATGTTTTCGCCGAGATGAGAACCAATGAGAACAAGACACTTCGCATTCCGGATGTCGGTCCGTTCGGGTGAAGAGACATCCTCGCCGAACGTCAGGCGAAAGCCGACATCGCGCGGGCCGCGGCACTGGGCGAATGAAGGAGCGGTGATGTTTGGCGTGCCGAAGGCCTTGAGCGTATGTTTGAGAAAGTTCCCGCCGATCCCGTGGCTGAATAGAGCGATCGCCTCCGGACCGTATTCCGCCTTGATCTTCTGCATCTTCTCAGCGATCGTGCCGAGCGCCTCGTCCCACGTCACGGCCACCCATTCCTCGTCACCGCGATTCTTGCGTCGGAGAAGGGGAGTGCGCAATCTGTCCGGATCGAAATGAGCGCCGACCCCTCCTGTGCCGCGCGGACAGAGTCGTCCGCGGCTGAGCGGATCGAGCGGATTTCCCTCGATCTTCCAAAGCCGCCCGTCCTTGACCGTGGCGATCGCTCCACATTTCCAAAAACAGAGATCGCAATACGTTGCTACCGTTCGGATCCCCGACTCTTTTGTACCGGCTCCGGAATTTCCGAGGGAGCATCCCGAAGTCGCCACCGCCGATGCGGCGACCGTTGCGCCGGAGATCTTGAGAAATTTACGTCGTGAAAGCGTGGTCATGGCGCTTCGATGCGTTCACTATAGTTTCTTTGATGCTCTTACAATTGACCGCCAACTCATAGACTTTGCAGGACCGACAATCGGCGGCGGCGCAAACCCCGGCTGTATGACTGTACGTCCAGCAGCCGCCGTTCAATCCGCGATATGCCGGACATTCGCTGCGGTCCGATTCCGGGCATCCGATAACGTCCCAGCACGGAATAAGGGATTGAATGTGGCGGATGCCGTCGATGCCGATCTTCTGTTCCGTGATGGCGCCGCGGATGCAGCGCAATCGCTCGATGTCGGCCTCGGAGTATAGCCGCTGGTTGCCCGGGGACTTGTGGGGGAGGATAAGGCCGGCACGTTCATACATGCGCAGGGTCTGGACAGCCACGCCCAACATGCGCGCCACGGTGCCGATGGAGAAGAGAGGTTGATTCCTGTTTTCGGGAAGATTCATGTGACGATTGCGAACAAACCTGCATTCGCAATTGTCAACTTATGTGCCAGGCGGGAGATGGTGGAATGGTGCGAATTCGGGGAAGAATCTCAAAAATGATTACGGAAGTTGGGAAGGGGAGATCTTTGAGTCCTGCCGGACGATAACGGCATCCGATTCGGGTTCGGACCCTAGAGGCAGAATCGCGACAAATCCTTCCTCGGTGATCTCTATTCTGACAAAGGCATTCAATGGGCGAGACAACGCCGCGTTCAGCTCTTGTGTGTCGTACGCCCATCGCCGATGCATCCGAAAGAATTGTTTCTGCGCATGATAGACTTCCATGACGGCCCTTCGTGCATTCTCCATCGCAACATCAGGATGTTCGGGAGTCATTCCCTCTTCAAGGAATTCTACAGTTCCCCAGCGTTCAGGTTGATGCATGTTCACGATACCCTGGGGACTCCATGTCCAGTTCTCTTCTCCCTTCGCGGGTTTTCGATAGCTTCCACCGACGATTTCCACCGGCCATTCGACGCGCGCAAAATTCACCCTCCACACATTCCCCGGAAGCGGGGGAACGTGTGCCGCCGTTAGATCTTCAAAGACTTTCCATGGAATCGCGAATTCCACGCTCCAGGAAGTGTCGATGTCCGCAGGTTCGTTCATCGTTCCCCGAATGTGCACTGCCGTCCGAAGTCCTTCGGCATTCCATTTCGTGTTGCCGCGACCTCCGTCCCGATACGGTTGCTCGAGCTTTAGGTCCCAGACCGTATTCAGCGCATTGACCTCGAATTCTACGTACTGATGATTGTCGCCGTCGGGGTCGATGAAGACCTCGAAATCATTGTTCTGGAAGATCACTGTGTCCCGCTGTCGAAGCGTGGCCCAGACATGCGGCTCTTCCATCATTGCTGCGATATACAGTGCGGAATCGTCCCAGGCCATGCCCATTCGCGTTGCGTACCAAGGAGCCCGCGAGCGTTCGCCCGTGATATCGACGAAAGGTTCCGACCATTTTGCCGACGTCCAGACAGGATCATCCGTTCGTCCGTCAATTACTGGCGGTTGTGCTGTGCGATACGCAACTGCGGTCGTGGGTGGGGGCCAGCGGAGGAACCACTCATCGGGCGATTGTTGAGCGGCCGTACAATAGAGGAGGAGCGCCAATATCACGAAGAACTTGCGAGAATTCAATACGCTATCTTGTTTACCGAATCCTTCCACGCCTTGAAGGGAGCAGTTCCTTCCGAACCGAGAAGCTGCGACGTCGGGATGCTCCGTTCAGATGGTTTGAGGGGAAACTGCTTGTAAATGAACGCATCGTCGAATCCCGCTGCCGCGGCGTCCTTGTATGTGGCAGAAAAAAAGATGCGTGCGGGCCGGGCCCAATACAGCGCTCCGAGGCACATTGGGCAGGGCTCGCAGGATGTGAAAACATCACATCCGGCGAGTTGAAAGCTCTTTAATGCTTCACACGCACGACGAATGGCGACCACCTCGGCATGCGCTGTGGGATCGTTCGTGGACGTGACCAGATTCGTACCGCGCGAAATGACGCGCCCTTCTTTCACGATAACGCATCCGAACGGTCCACCGGCCCCGGTTCTCACATTCTCCGTGGCCAGCCGTATTGCCTCGAGCATGTGTTGATCTTCAGACATTACGGATCATGACTTTGCCATACAATTCCACAATTCCACCATTCCATTATTCCAGCTCTTGCCTCACCTCAGCCCAATATCCTCATTCCACAGTTCTTCATGCGTTCGTATGAACTCTCCAAGGAGCGCAATGCACTCTGCGTCATCCAATGTTTCGACCTGTACCCAATGGTCCCTGAGAAAATGCTCTGCTCCTTTGAAATTCGTCGCTTCTCCGGTGACGACGTACTCAATGCCGAATTGCACGATGGCCCCGGAGCAGAGATAGCAAGGCATCAGCGTTGTATAGAGGATCGTTCCTTTATAGTTCCCGCTCCGTCCCGCGTTCCTCAGACATTCGATCTCCGCATGGGCGGTCGCGTCTCCTTTTTGCACGCGTCGATTGCGTCCACGGCCGATGATCTTGCCGTCGCGCACGAGCACTGCGCCAATGGGAATGCCCCCTTCGGCAAGCCCGGCCCGGGCCTCGTCCAAAGCTGCCGCCATGAATTCGTCCGCACGATCAAGGAGAAGGGCCATGCGCAAGTATAACTATTCAAAGAGCCAAATTCCAAGAACCTGACTTCCCAGCGCGTTCATCGGCCGTCAAGAGTGTGGTCGATTTGACTTACGCTTCCATATTTCCTATATAAAGAATTATTCGCACAATCATTCAAGGTGCCAATATGAAAACTTGTCGATTGATCCTGCTGACCTTCCTCGTATTCGCTTTGTCCGCCGCATCCCAAGGGCAAATCTCATCCGTCATGTTCCCCGGCGGCGGAAATGTTCGCATTGATGACGCCCCCCAACTCGACATTACGGGCACTATCTCGCTCGAGGCTTGGATCTATCCTGTTGCCAAACCAAATTCGTGGCCGGTGATCGTCTCAAAGTCGCTCGACGTGCTGGAAGCTCCGTGGGACGCGTATGCACTTGGGTTGACGGATGAGGCGGAAGGTCAACAGCATGCGTATTTTCAGTTATCGAACGGATCAACCTTCGTTTCAGTCGCTACAGCCTCTACGATTCCACTCTTCACGTGGACCCATCTTGCCGCCACGTATAACGGCGATTCGTTGCGTATCTACATGAACGGCATACTCAATGGATCCTATTACGCTCCCGGCTTTACGACCCAAACAAGCAATTCTCATCTCTCCATCGGCCGGCGCAACCTTGCTGTTTCAAACCAGTTCCGCGGCTTTATCGACGATGTGCGAGTATGGAATGTCGCTCGATCGGAAGCGGCGATTCAATCCAATCTCACGCAACTCTCTCCGGGTGATCGCACAGGACTTGCCGGGTTTTGGAAATTCGACGCAGACACCGGAACGACGGCGTTCGATTCAAGCGGCTTCGGGAACAATGGGGTCCTCCGGCTCAACACTCTCTACGCGGCGTTTTCTCCGCAGTCGGTCACGGCAGGCGCGCAAATTGCGCTGGATCCTGTGAGCATCAATTTCGGCACCGTCGAGCAATATCAGCCGGCAACGGTGGGCGTGAATATCACGAATAACGGCACAGGCGTTCTGGTCGGCTACGTCAAAAAAGGAGGAGCATCTATCGGGGTCGCATCGACATATCTGTTCTATATTAGTCCCTCTTCGCCGATTCCCGTTCCCTTCATCGTTCGACCGCTGGAATCCGGCGCCGTGTCGGACATCATCACGGTGACGAACAATGCCGGAGAGCCGGTCAGTGTTCCCGTATCGGGGAATGCGATCGCCGTCCGCAGGTTCGATGCCAATGCCGTGGGCATGTGGACGTTGCGGAACGGGCAATTCGCATACGACCCGCTCCAAACACCGTCCATCCATGGAGGGTTGGAATGGCCGCGGGGGAGCAACCTGGCATCGGTATATGCTTCGGGCGTATGGCTGGGCGCAATGGTGGACGGTCAAGTGCGCGTAACAACGGCTCACTACGCTTCCTCGTTCATGGCTGGACCGATCGCGGGCGGATTGCCCGCGAATCCCCAGAATATTCGCTACAGGGTGTACAAGATCAACGCCGGCGATAATTCGAGCAACAACATCGACTTTGCGGAGTGGCCCGCGGACCTTGGAGCTCCGACGAATCCGGACGGATCTCCCCTCATCCTTGGCGACCAAACCCTTTGGACCGTCTACAACGACGCAGACAGCGTCGCCCGCAACACGTCATCGACATTCCTCCCATTGGGTGCCGAAGTTCAACAGACGACGTTCGGCTTTGCGGACCCAAACAGTCCGATCAACGATGTAGTCTTCGTGCGATTCAAGATCGTCAACAAAAGCCCGCATGTTTGGCAAAACGCATACGTAGGTCTGTGGGCCGACCCGGACCTTGGATATTTCGGAGATGACGTGGTTGCATCCGATTCGCTGCGCGGTCTTGGCATTGTCTACAACCTAGACAACGATGATGAGGGGTCGCT
>MHAK01000027.1 GCA_001802945.1 Ignavibacteria bacterium RIFCSPLOWO2_12_FULL_56_21
GTGTATCGCCTCAACGATTCCACATCGACATGGACACCGAGCTCGTCCGGCTTGACGGATACGGTCGTCGAGGCTCTGATGTTCCGCGATTCGGTCCTCATTGCAGGCACGAATGCATCCGGAGTGTTTCGCTCACTCGACAGCGGCGCAACGTGGTCGACAACAAACAACCCGGAAACTTCGGCCCAACGCGTTTTTACGTTTGCGGCGACGGACTCTCTTCTGTTCGCCGGTGCGGAGGGAGGAATTTATGTTTCCAACGACAATGGCGTGAATTGGAGCCTGCGGAACAACGGCTTGTCATGGACGTACATCGAAGGACTTGCGTTCATCGGAGACACGTTGTTCGCATGCTCGGGTTCCGGCGGTGGCGTGTATCGTTCCACAAACTCGGGAGAGCTTTGGACTGAATGTAATACGGGATTGACGAACTGGTTTGTGAACTCGATCGTCGCTTTTCCGCCGAAGCTTTTCGCGGGGTCGCAGAATGGGCTGTTCGTATCCACCGATAGGGGCGACTCCTGGCGGCGCTCGGACAGTTCCTTCTCCGGCGAGAATGTGTTCGCGCTGTTCGTTGACGGCGATGAGATGCTTGTTTCGACGGCATCGGGCGTCTATCGCATCGCCGTGAACCTCATGCCGACACTTGTGGAAGGGACGACTCCGCCGTTGCCCGGAGATTTCCGGATCTTTCCCAACTATCCAAATCCCTTCAATCCGTCGACCACTCTCGCCTACGATTTGCCCGAAGCTGCCAACGTTCGCTTGATAGTCTACGATATCCTTGGCCGGGAGGTCGCGGTATTCGACGAAGGTCGGAAAATGGCGGGACGTCATGTCCGTGCAATCACGGGACGCGGCTGGCCTTCCGGCGTCTATGTTGTCAGGCTGCAGGTCGGGAATCGGCGGGCAGACGTCAAAATCGTTCTCACGCGTTGACTCGTCGGACCAGAGCATTCTGTCTTTCACCGTTCCATAACCCTCCCCACGTCTTCTCCTAATTGAATCTATTGTCATGATTAAACGCATTATTATGCGTGTAAATGGCTAATTTATTGATATAAACGCACAATAGTGTGTTTTATATTGACAATTGTTGTTCAGTTTTGCATTATTCTCAGGTAAAGAGTGGCAACAATTGCCTGGAGACAACATGGATTTCACATCACTGAGCACTCCGGCCGTCTTGGAGGAAATCGGTGCCCGGATGCAAAGGGAGCGGCTCAATCAGAATGTATCTCAGGCCGTGCTTGCGGCAAGAGCGGGCATTGCGGAACGCGCCTTGCAGAATCTCGAACACGGGCAGGGGAGTTCTCTCGAAACCTTGATGAGCGTGATCCGCGCTCTTGGAAAGCTTGAGCAACTCAACGCCCTACTTCCGGAACCCGGACCGAGTCCGCTGCAATTGGCGCGCATGGAAGGGAGGGTGCGCCAAAGAGCATCCCGGCCTCGATCATCAAGCGGAAGCGGGGTGTAGCGCATGTCCCGTTCCATTCGTCGGGTCCATGCGGCCATGGTGACCATGTGGGGGCGCGAAATCGGCGCCGTCGCCTGGGATGATGAACGCACCGCGGCCAACTTCGAGTTCACGCCCGAGTTCATCGCGGCAGGTCTCGACATCGCCCCGCTGACCATGCCGCGAAGAAGCGGAATCTTTTCCTTCCCGCAACTCCCCCCAAAGACCTTTCGCGGATTACCCGGCCTGCTGGCCGATGTCTTGCCCGACAGATACGGCAACCTGCTCATCGATCTTTGGCTTCAACAACGGGGCCGAACGCCGAGCGACTTTTCGCCTGTGGAGCGGCTTTGCTATATCGGTTCGCGAGGCATGGGGGCGCTCGAATTCCGTCCGGCACTCGTACGCGCGCCGCAGGCGGCGACTCCGCTTGAAGTCTCGGAGCTTGCCGACCTCGCACGCACCGTCGTCGGCAATCGCGCGCAACTCATGGTCAAGCTCGATGAGAAAGCAAAGGCGCTCGACAACATCATCCGTGTCGGTACATCGGCCGGCGGGGCTCGCGCGAAGGCGGTCATAGCATGGAATCGAAGCACGGGAGAAGTCCGGTCGGGACAAGTCCCGCCGCCGCCGGGTTTCGAGCCCTGGATCCTGAAATTCGACGGCGTTCGCGATGAGACGCTCGGCGATCCCCAAGGATTCGGCAGAGTGGAGTATGCCTATCATCGCATGGCGGCGGAAGCAGGGATCGAGATGACGGAATGCCGTCTTTTCGAGGAGCACGGACGGGCGCATTTCATGACGCGGCGCTTCGACAGAACGACGGCGAATGGAAAGCTCCACATGCAATCCCTGTGTGCGCTGGCACATTACGATTTCAACGCCCCCGGTGCCTACGGCTACGAGAGCGCTTTCGATGCGATCCAGCGGCTGAACCTCGGTGCTCCGGCCGTCGCGCAGATGTATCGGCGCATGGTGTTCAACGTTCTCGCCCGCAATCAAGACGACCACACGCGCAACATCGCATTCCTCATGGATCAGTCCGGCACCTGGCGGCTTGCGCCGGCTTTCGATGTCATCTGGGCGTACAATCCCTCGGGCGAATGGACGAACCGCCATCAGATGAGCGTCAACGGAAAACGTGACGAGTTTGTCCGCGCCGATTTCGAAGCCGTTGCTTCGACATTCGGCGTCAAGAAATGGAAGGATATTCTCGAGGAGGTGACGACGAGCGTTCGGCGATGGGAAGAATTTGCCCACTCCGCCGGCGTCGATCCGTCTCAATCGGCCTACATCGGCCAAACTCATCGCCGGCTGCCAGACGCTTGATCCATTCCGGGTCGCAAAATCGAGCCCTTCTCCGATTTAACCGCATTCCTCAATCCTCATCCCTCATCCCTCATCCCTCATCCCTCATCCCGCATTACCCTTCCATTACTCCAAAATTCCATCATTCCCACATTTTTCACCCCCCCCTTCCATTTTTACCGGTCGGATGTTACATTTCGCATAGCGCGAAGCGCAAAGCGCTCGGCGTATAGCCCTCAGGGCTTCGCGTATCGCGAATAGCGCCATTCGGCTTTCGCTCTGCGCCATGCGCTCAGCGTTTTGCGTCTCTCAGTTTTTTCTTACTCCCCCTCGACTACCGTTCGACCCTTCGATGAACTCAGGGTCGCCCTGAGCGTAATCGAAGGGCGACTTCGCTCACGGCAGGCGCTCGGGGCAAGCTTTTTCCTTGTTATGTCCATCAGACCGGTCAAAGACATCCTTCTTGCCCGTCCCACCATTGAAGGGGCCGGCGTGCATCTTCGCCGCGCGTTCGGGTTTGGCAACACGGAAGTCACAGATCCGTTCCTACTGTTCGACGATTTTCGCAACGACGATCCGGAAGCATACAAGAAGGGATTTCCCTGGCATCCGCATCGGGGGATCGAGACGATCACCTACGTTCTGGCGGGAGCCGTGGATCACGCGGACAGTGTTGGAAATCAGGGAACGCTTGGAGCAGGGGATGTGCAATGGATGACGGCGGGGAGCGGGATCCTGCATCAGGAGATGCCGAAAGGAGATCCGCGGGGACGCATGCACGGATTCCAGCTCTGGGCGAACTTGCCTTCGAACCTCAAGATGACCGACCCGCGATATCAGGAAGTGCACACACAAGACATTCCGGAAATAAGGGACGACGACGGAACGCATGTGCGGGTGATCTGCGGGGAATTTTGGGGGAAGAAGGGACCCGTAGACGGCGTGGCGGCCGATCCGCGCTATCTCGATGTTTGGATCCCTCCAGGAAAACGGAAGACGCTCCCTGTCGATGCGACGCGCCATGTATTTGCGTACATCTTTGAAGGCTCCGGGAAATTCCGCGATGCGTCAACTCCGCGCGGGATTCTCAATGAAGGAGTCTCCGCCAACGAAGCGATCCATTACGACGAACCGGGCAACCGGTCGCTGATCCTGTTCGACACCGGCGACGAAGTGACGGTGCAGGCGGGGGATCAGGGAATTCGCTTTCTCTTGGTCTCCGGCCGTCCCCTCAAGGAACCCGTTGCGTGGTATGGACCAATCGTGATGAATACGCAGGCAGAGCTGCGGCAGGCGTACGAAGATCTGCAAACCGGGCACTTCATCAAGCATCCTTGATTCCACGCTCTCCGTAGTTTCCGATTTCCTATTGTCGATTCACTATTCACTATTCACTGTTCACCATCACTGGCATCACCCATTACCTTTCACGTTTCGATTTCACGAATTCCCGCCCCAATCCGCTATGCCCAAGCAACCTGAGCAAAAGCCGCTCGTAGTGCATTGTCCGAATTGCAAGCAGACACGCGAGCCGGATTTCAACGAAACCACTCGGCGTTACGTTTGTCCGCTCTGCGCGGCGCCGGTGGACGCACAAGTGTTGATCGAGAAGAAAAAGAGAGGGATGAAGTAAGCCTATTCGAGCTTTCCGAAACGAAGGAAAAACTGCGAACCGAATTGCGGTGGCGCCTTGCTCCACACCAGGTACACACCCAAGCCCACGCCGATATAGGGGCCCAGCGTCCAGCACGCCTCGGCTTCCAGGGGTATTGTTGTCAATTGTTCCGTGTAGTCGTAGTATGAGTACGTGTATGTCGCTTCGTCAAACACCTCTTCCATTCTCATCCGACGTGATTGGCCAACTCCCGCGGCAAGTCGAAAAAGCGATCTTCCCGTCGACAACAACATCCCTGCCTGGAGCGAAAGATCGCGTCCGTTGTAGTGAGATGGCCCGCTGCCGAAACTCTGCGCGTTATAGACAGCTGCGTATCGTGCCGTCACAACAAGTCTGTTGCGGGCCAAGGAAAGGGCGAACCATTTTGTCCCCCGCCCGACCCACGGGTTGCCGTGATACCATGGTTCTGTCCGCTTGTGGGCAATGATCCCGAATCCGCCGTCCACCCATAAGCGCGTCGGCGGTGTCAACTCGGTCGACGGTTGAGCGATCGCAGAGAAGGCACTCGTCATGAGCCAGACCGGCATTAGTGCAACACCGACATGAATGTGCAGGCGCATGGTCCGCCCTACGGTCGTCCTTTGAAGGGAGTAGCGTGAAGATGCTCAAACGCGGCTTGTGTGATGCCGTAAGGAAATCGGGAAATGCGACGAATCTCGGCAATCTGGCGAGGGTTGAACGGACGATATAGAAGCCTCGGAGGCTCGGCGAGGTCCATGGCGAACCACGTCGCCACCGGCAGTGCAGTTGCAAACAAGATGAGGTCAGGTGAGACGTCGGCAAACGCTAGACCAACCGCCGGGCAAAATTGGCCGATAAAGGACCAACCCATCCATTCACGAATCCTGCCGTTTCGGAGGTCGATGCTGTACACATCTGAGGTCCGAATCGAGGTGATCGAACCCTCAACGAGCAGGATGAAAGAATCTTGAACAGCGAGGAGCTCGCCGCTGACCGAATTCCCGTCTACTGTCTCCACACTGACGACTGCCCCGCGCGTGGGAAGGATTTGAGGTTCCGAAGTTGCGCAGCCGCAGGCGGCAAACAACGCGCATAGCGTCGCGGCTCGTATGATTATGGTCCGGGTTCCCACGACGGAATTCTTGTGGAATAGAACTGCTTTTCGAACGTCCCTTTGCGGGCCTTCCAGAGGTCGGTCAACCTGCGGCGTATGTCGCTCGTTCGCCGGATGTTGAATCCCGGCGCCGGATCGACACGTAACCACTCCGCCCGCACCCACTCGATGTAGAATCCCGTGCCGTTGACGAACAGCGTCCGTTCGCCCGTTCCCCGCGGTGGCAAGTCAAACATCAGGTCGAACCGATCACCCGGATATGTCATCAGGTAATCGCCGTCGTCGTTCTCCAAAAGCCGCGCGATCATCTCCGGGTCGCGGCCGGTATTTGTTGTCGCATGCGACACTGATGCCATACGATAGCCCTCCGCTCCGGCAACATACGGCGCAATCGCGACTCGATCGATCATCCAGCCGTCCGGGATGAAGTTCAGACGCACCGTCACCGTCCTTTCGCCGGGACTCACGGGGATGCGAACGCCGGCCGTTTTCATTGCGATTGGACCCGTGTCGCTGATCCGTCCCGTCGGACGTAAGTTTCCATTGTGCTCAACGAGGACCTCGATCCCTGAAAACCGTTTGTACCAGCGGTACACCTGCCACGCTTCCCACGGACGTGAATTCATTCGGTCCTGCCAGGCAAGGACGGCTGGACCCTGTCCGCGCATCATGATGTCGTAGAGCAACACTGTGTTCTCGAGCGAATTCCGACCGTCGAGGAGCAGGACCAGATCGTTACATACTTCGGGCACCGTGAACGTGCAATCGAGATGATCGCGGCGACCGTCGGGAAGAAGAACCTCCGTCCGTTCCAACGGCGTGGAATATGCGGACCCGTCCCTGTGTGCGAGCGTTGCGGTAACGTCGTTCGAGTCCGCGTCGACAACGCGGTCCGGAGGCATTGGCGTGCCCGCAATCAACAGGTCGCCGTCGTCGTCCGGCAGAGCGACCGTTCCGGCAGGATGATCGGCATACTTGAGTCGTAGGCGGTCGAGGTAATGAGTTTCGAGCGCTTCGTTCCTGATCCTGAGTACGAACGGTCCGGACGCAGGCGGCGATGCCCGCAGGACGTCGGTGTCTTCGATCTCGAAGGAACGGGCGATGCTGTTGGAAAACAGCTCGGCCTGCAGCGTCTCAACGCTGTCCTGCACGGCGTAAACAGTCGGGCATGAACCGAACATGGCGACCAACAGGAGCGCCGTCGCGCCGGCGGCAGCGGCTGCTGCGCTAATCCCGAGAAGCCCTCCGCCGATCTGTCTCCCCGGCGGCCACGAGGTGCTCGCCACTTCAACGCCTGCGATGCTGTCGAGCGGAACAATGAAGTGGCCGGCACTCGACGTGGTGCGCTGCGCATTCCAAAGCGTCCCCGTCGCCTTCAACGTGTCGTTGGCAAGGACGAATCCCTTGTCGCAGACCAACAAGGTTCCGGTGAGCAGATGAACGTTCGTGGGAGTGGAAACAACAGTCGGCACACCG
Organism: Ignavibacteria bacterium RIFCSPLOWO2_12_FULL_56_21; assembly: GCA_001802945.1. Lineage (GTDB taxonomy): Bacteria > Bacteroidota > Ignavibacteria > UBA10030 > UBA10030 > 2-02-FULL-55-14. The sequence continues at coordinate 6,991 of MHAK01000027.1, forward strand.
CGAGCCAACGGAACATCGTGGCGTTCATTGACCTCAAAGCGGCATGAATACAGGAGAAGCACTGCGGCGAGAGTTGCAGCTGTGGATCGATGGACAGGCGGAAGCATACATCGCGCGGAGGTGGCGTGCGAATGGTAATGAGTCCTGGCGTGAGATGCAAAATATTCGACGAGAAGCACATCTCCATCGCTTGAGCTCAGCGACAATTACGCCAGTTGTTGTGTTCCCAAAACCGGGAATCATACGAAGAAAGAGACGCAAGACAAGGCGGCAGTCGCAGAATATATCCTATTTCTGCTTGCATCTTCCGACGCATTCTGCTACAATTCCAATCCTTTACAGATACATCTGGCTGCGTGCTGGGGACAGGGGCGCATGGGTTGCCTTCAGGTTCGTTTGAGCCCTCTTCTCACTCCATGGCGTACAAGTCTCCTCTTCAACTTAAGGCTTTGCTGCAGCGTGTCCTTGCTGAACAGCCGGGCGAAACGGATGTCACGGAACTCGCCCGGACGGCGTTTATGTTCGCGTCGACACGCCTTCGCCAGCTCATGGGACAGGGGCGGCTTCACCTGCAGTCCTTTCACATTCCCCTCGAAGGTATCGCGTTCGATTGCATCGCAGAACTGTTTGAGCGCAGCGAAGACGGAGTGTTTGTCGAACTGCGTGACTCCTTCTCCGGTTCACGGGACCTCGCTCTCCTCGAAGAATCGGAGGTCCTCCATTACTTCCGGAGCATCGTGTTCACTTCTGTCGGCGACGGCATCTTCCGGATGTACCGTGAACACGACCCAATCCTTGCGAAGATCCTGCGGAATTTGAAAATCGCCGTCCGGAAGTCTCCCCGGCTGTGCAGTATCGCCCGGTTCGGCACAGCCTACGTCGCCGCTTCCACGATCGACCGGCACAAC
>MHAK01000028.1:0-3848 GCA_001802945.1 Ignavibacteria bacterium RIFCSPLOWO2_12_FULL_56_21
CTCCCCGCTCGAAGTGCGAGCGGACTTCAAGCAAGCCCTCTTAAATGCTGCTTGATTAATTGGGGCCTATACATACGGGATCTATGCTGATAGCTACGATGATGTTACTGGGGAAGGCGATGATTTCCGAGGTTTGAATCTATTTCAAAACAACTTAATCGGAATTGTGGGTTACAATCACTCGCTTATTGATTTGGGGACACCCTTCGAGGACATTTATGGTTTCACGGTCTTTCGAGGCGGATGTAATACAGTAATTAACGATACCTACCATGCGATTTCAAACTTGTACGCTATCGTTACAGTTGAAGGAAATTGGTGGGGGGAGAGTCCGCCACCTACGGCCAAATTCTCAAAGGCAGAGGGTGGAAAGCTCTATTATAGTCCTGCGATGACTGAGGAAAGTATATGCCTAGCTATACCCGGCGGTGGCTCCGTTGCAGCTCCAGATGCCATAGTGCAATCCGATGACGACGCTCTCTTGGTGGCCTTTGATGCGTTGCGAAGGGGAAAAAACTCAATGGCGCGTGATATCTTCCAATATCTATCGCAACTAGATGATCTTGGATTCAAGCGCATGGGCCTCGTAGGACTGTACCGGACGACAAGTGCCGAATCAAAATCGGACGCGTTGGCATTCGCGCGAGACCCCGCACAGAACCAATCACCATCAGCCGATCTAGGTCGAGATCTATTATTAGATGCTCTGATGAAAGAGAAAGACTATGCGTTGTTCAAGGAAACTGCTGTTGCTACAATTCATGACCATCCAAACACAAACAACGCTCGCCATGCCCTTCTGGGATTGGCGTCCTTGAAATCCATTCTTCCCGATGAGCAAACTACGTCTGATTGGGCATTGACCCAACTCAAGCACAATTACAAAACGCTCGTTGACGAAGGTTTACTGGTGGCCTATGGAGGATTCGAGGAAAAATCAGTTCTAGACGAATCGTCTCTTTTGACTAGCAGTGAAGTCGCTGAAATCGATGTGTATCCCAGTCCGTTCAATCCATCGACGAACATACGAGTCAGACTAAACGAACCGGGACAAGTGTCGATGCGTATCTACGATCTCTTGGGGAGGGAATTGACCGTACTTCTAGATGGCAAAAAGGTGGCGGGAGAGGTCCTCATTACCTGGGACGGCTCGGCGTATCCAAGTAGCATATACATTTGCAGAGTTGAGATCAAATCTGAATCAGGAGTGCTGACAAGTATGTCGAAAAAGTTATTGTTGGCCAAGTAGATTTCATTCATGTTTTTTCTCCAAAGCCTCGGGCATACATCAGCCGGGGCTTTCGTTATTGAACGAGAGATCGGTACGTCCATAGTGTCGGTCAAGTTCACACCGGAGGATGGAATAGATCCATCGACCTATGAAGGCGTTTGATCAACTGGATTTGGCCGGCATGATAAAGGTCGTGAGAGGCGATGCCCGAGATTGTCTGCAAATGCGTCCAGGTACCGCTGGGAGTCCGCCTCGTGAGATGCTTGGGGTCCAGATCGGCCACAACCGACAGGAGAGACCTGTGAGTTTCTTCGAGTAGTCGCAGGTCGGCCCGCCATGCCGCGGGGGTGAGCTTTTCGGGACGCCGAAACCAATTGCTCCCTTTGAGGGGAAATGAGCCTCCCTTCTCACCAAGCAGCCGCCGTCGCACTATGTACTTCCAATACGCGCAATGGACGGCGATCTCCCAGATGTTGTGCCGTCCTTTTCCCGGTCTCCAAGCCGCCTGCGCCGGCGTCAATCCGCGCAAAGATCCGCGGAGATTCGTTCCGTGCCATGAGCGGTGATCATACGACTGCTCGAGAAGCGAAATGAGGATCTTTATGGAAGTCATGACAAACTAAAGTCTATGGAAATGGAATAATGGAATTATGGAATAATGGAATGGAGTTGCGGGATGAAGGAATGATTTGTACATCTCGTTGTCTTCGTGTCCTTGGCGGTCCACTTTTATTAAACCGTGCACTCATATATCAATATTTTCTTCGTGTGCTTCGTGGTCGAACTCTTTTCTCCGCGCCATTCATCAGCTATTCTGCAATCCGCATTTTTACCCCGAGCGAGTCCGCCGTCCCTCGACTCACTTCGTTCGCTCGGGACGGTGAGTGAGCCGAAGGCGAATCGAACCGCATGCGGACGAGTCGAGGGGCCGCAATCCCCAATTCGCAATCCGAAATCCGCAATCTATTTAGCTCTCCCTAGCGTTCCCACCAAAACCTCTCCCTCTCCTTCACCCTCGTTCCCACCTCATTCATGGTGTTGACGTCATATAATCTCCCGTTGGCCATGGTGTAGCGGATCGATTCGCTGTTCCGGATGTTCTCAAGCGGATTCTTGTCCATGACGATCAGGTCGGCCACTTTCCCGTTCTCGAGCGACCCGAGGTCGGCGTCCATTCCAAGATACTGAGCACCGTTGAGTGTGGCGCAACGGAGCGCTTCCAGCGGCGTCATACCTCCTTGCTGCAGCATCCAAAGTTCCCAATGTGCGCCGATACCCTGTATCTGTCCATGTGCTCCCAGCTGGACCTTCCCCCCTGCGTCGAGCACCTTTTTCATCGACCTTGACGTTGTGAAATACGAATAATCATCCTCTTCCGCCATCATCCGGCGGCGCGAACGGGAATCGATGATCGCTCGAGGCGTGTATTTCAGCAGTTGTTCATTCTCCCACACTTTCGTATTCTGATACCAGTAATTTTCTCCGAAAAGTCCGCTGTAATGCACGATAAGCGTGGGCGTGAGTCCGGTCTTCGAGTGTGTGACAAGCTCGACGACATCTTTATACAGCGGCGAAATGGGAACGTTATGTTCGATGCCCGTGTGTCCGTCGAGCACCATCGTCAGGTTCCAAAAGAAGGTCGAACCACCTTCCGGTACGACCAGCATGTTGAGCGCACGCGCCGCCTCGATGATCTGCTGGCGCTGATCGCGCCGCGGCTGGTTGTAGCTCTTGACGGAAAACGCGCCGACGGCCTTGAGTCTCCGAAGATGCGACATTGCGTCGTCGAAATTGTTGACGATCGCCTTGAAGCTTCCTTCCGCTCCGTAGAGGATCGACCCGGTCGAATACAGGTGCGGACCTACCATGTTTCCCGACTTAATCAACTCGGAGTTTGAAAAGACCATGTCGGTGGAGGAGGAGGGATCGTGCATGGTCGTGACGCCGAAGGCCAGATTCGCATAGTAGATCCAGTTCGTCAACGGCGTCCAGCTTCCGAAATTGCCGTGCGCGTGGACATCGATAAATCCGGGAACGATGTACTTGCCCCGCACATCAATGCGTTTCGCACCGGAGGGGATCTGCACGGACTCGGCAGGACCGACTGCAGAGATCCTGTTTCCTTCCACAACAATCGTCGCATTCGAGAGGACTTCATCTCCCTTCATCGTGACGACCGTTGCGCCTTCGAGGGCAAGCGCGCCGGAAGGCGCATCGAATGGGGCGGTAAAGCCTATGGAGATCCCGACGGTGTCCGGCTTTTCCTGGACCGAGTCCTTTGCCCCGGGAACGAAGGAAAATGCGTTCGTCAGGTCGCGGGAAAAGAGTTCGGGGCCGAGAGACCAATAGAGGGTCTTGCTGTCTCCCGACCAGCACAGATACGAGCCTGCATCACGCGTCAGTTTCTTGATTGGATAATCGGTCGTCGATGGTCCGATCGTGACGGCCTGCCCTGTCTTTGGCATGACGGCGACATACACCTGATACCTTTCGACGAGTCCGACCCATTCTTCGTCGGGCGAAACGGAGAATTCTTGCGCGTTATCGGAAACGAGATGGACGCGTCGTTTCTCACCGGCGAGGCCGACGCTGATCAGGGCGCTCTTTTCGCCTTCGC
>MHAK01000028.1:3893-5521 GCA_001802945.1 Ignavibacteria bacterium RIFCSPLOWO2_12_FULL_56_21
TTCGCCTTCGCTCGACGAGAGATAGATTCGGTCGCCAAGCTTGGAAAAGATCGGTTGGGAGCCTTCTTCCGTTACTAGCGTCGCAGTTCCGCCTTCAGCCGGCATCACATAAATACCGCGATCGCGGCTGAACAAATTGCCCCGGAGTTGATCTCCGCCGGACCGGCGAAAGGCCACACGTTTTCCGTCGGGCGAGAAAGAAGGCTCGACATACGTTCCTTTCGATGTCGTCAACTTCACGGGAGTTCGACCGGCCGCCGAGACTTTCATCACGGCGCCGAGATCGTCGTCGTTCCAGGTCGTATAGACGATCCATTTTCCATCCGGAGAGAAGGAGGGATACAGTTCGAGGTTCTTTTCATCGTTCGTCACGCGGTGGGGCGTGCCGGACGGGAGCGGACGGACATAGAGTTTTCCGAGCGCCGTATAGACGACACTTTTCTTGTCGGGTGCGACCGTGACCCAGCGGAGCATTTTGACGTCGAACGACTCCGGCGCGACGGCATTGGGAAATCGAACCGCTTCCGTGATCGTTTGCGTTACCGCCGCTGAGAAGGGGATTTCGGAGACTTGCCGAGTGCGGACGTCAAGTCGTTTGATCTTTCCGTTTGCCCAGAAAACGAGGGAGCGGCTGTCGGGCGTCCAGGAAAACCCGGGATAGACGCCGAAGATCGCCCACGCTTCCTGCTGGTCGCGCCCCATGTTCTCATACACGGGGGTCTCTTTTCCACTCTCGATGTCGTACAGATACAAAACCGTCTGGAGTCGCACGCGACGGATGAAGGCAATGGTCTTGCCGTCCGGTGACGGCTGCGGCCGTGCCGAACCGCCTTCGCCGCTGATATACCGTTCGACCTTGCCGGTCTCCCGATCGAGGCGGTGTATGACGTAAATAATGCCGTACGGATCCTTGTTGTATTCGAACATGCCACTGGGCGTCACATCCTCACTCCAATAGAGATAGCGGCCGTCGGGCGAAAGTGTCGGTTCACCCGCGTCCTCCTGCCAGTTTCGGCGTTTGGTGAGCTGAAGTCCGCCGCCACCGGAAATATGATACAGCCACATTTCACCAGCTCCCAGCGACCTCGTGTTGCGGTAATGCTTCCGCCCGACAAGATACTTGCCGTCCGGCGTCCAGACGGCGTTGTTGACCTGTCGCTCCTTCTCTTTTGTCACCTGTTTCGGGTCCGTGCCGTCGGCATTCATATACCAAAGATTGTCGATGCCGTCCCTGTCGCTGGTGAAGGAGATCTTCTTGCCGTCGGGACTGAACCTCGGCTGAACATCGAACGCGGGTCCGGACGTCAGACGACGTGCCTCGCCGCCGGCGATCGGGAGAATGTACAGATCTCCGAGGAGGTCGAACACGATCTGCTTTCCGTCGGGACTGACATCGACGGCCATCCAGGTTCCTTCGTCGGTGGTAAAGCTGACGTCCGTTGCCGGTCCGTGCTTGGCAGCAACGTCCCATGTGGGGTCCGACTTTTTTGCGGTGTCTTTTGGCGCAGGAGCTTGAGCGAAGGCGAGAATCGGGAGGAGAAGCATGAGGCACAATTGTCGCATGGCGGTTTCCTGTGAGTGTATTCGATGCGTCGAGAACGTACGGAGAGGATGCGAAAGATGAAACT
>MHAK01000029.1 GCA_001802945.1 Ignavibacteria bacterium RIFCSPLOWO2_12_FULL_56_21
ATTTCGGTATCGAAAGTCCTCCAGTTGCGATGACCAGCGATTTCGCTCTCCGTGTACCGGCCGACGTCTCAACCACAAAAGCATCGTTCTTCCGGACCGATGCGATCTCTACTCCTGTACGAATGTCCACTCCTGACTTCCCGCATTCCTTCGCCAACATATCAATGATAGGTTGTGACGAATCGTCGCAAAACAACTGTCCGAGTTTCTTCTCGTGGTATGGAATACCGTACCGTTCGACCAAGCGGATGAAATCTTTTGGAGTGAATCGGGACAGCGCGGATCGACAGAAATCGGGATTGTGTGAGAGAAAATTTCCGTGGTCGGCGAATGCGTTCGTAAAATTACACCGGCCGCCGCCGGAAATGCGGATCTTCTCGCCGACAACGCCGTTCCGCTCCAATACGGCCACCGACCTTCCACGCTTTCCCGCAACCGACGCGCAGAAGAGTCCGGCCGCACCGCCTCCAAGCACTATCACATCTATGTCAATTTGTTTTGCCAAGAGAGTACCCAGAAGTCAGTGCTGAGTACGGGGAAAGCGGTTCGTGAGCAAGGAAAACACTCAGTACTAAGTTCGGAGAAAGATGGTCCATATCACACGTTCCGTAAATCGAACTACAATTCCATCATTCCACTATTCCACCATTCCAACCGCATTAATTCCTTGCTTTTCCCGCGCTCGAAGTGAATATTCGGAAGCTTTTGCTTGACAACCAAAATACGACCGGACAATATGAACATTGATGCGAACAGGCCGTTCGGGCCGGTAATGAGCGAGGCTGAGGCGCGATTCGAGCGCATTCGGCGGGCTGCGGGACTCGTCTTGGCGCCTGTCCTTTTCCTCACAACTCTCGCGATCCCCATGGAGTCGCTCCAGCCCGGGCAACATCGGCTTCTCGCGGTGCTGGTTCTCATTGTCACGCTCTGGATGACCGAAGCTCTTCCGCTGGCGTTAACGGGCGTTCTCGCGCCGGTCATGATGATCCTGCTCGGCGTCGTTCCTGCCGCACAAGCATTCGCACCGTACGCAGACCCGATCATGTTCCTGTTCATCGGCGCGTTCGTGCTTGCCCGGGGAATCCAGATCCACGGACTTGACCGAAGGTTTGCCTATGCGGTGCTGAAGCATCCGATCGTCGGCAGCAGTCCATCACGCATCATGTTCGCGTACGGACTGGTCTGCCTCGTCATCTCCATGTGGATATCGAACACCGCAGCTGTCGCGATGATGTTCCCGATCGGGCTCGCCATCATCGCCATGCTGAAGCACGCGGAGCCGGGGTTGTCCGCATCGCGATATCCAAGCGGACTGATGCTCATGTCCGCGTTCTCGGCGGCGATTGGCGGACTCGCGACACCGGTGGGGACGCCGACGAACTTGATAGGCCTTGGATTCATCCGCCGGCAACTCGGCGTCGACATTGCATTCTTCGAATGGATGATGTTCGCTCTGCCGATCGTGATCGTTCTGTTCCTGTTGCTGTTCGTGTACTTGAATGTTCTTTGCAGTACCGGCCGTCGATCGATAGAAGGCATGGAATCGCTTTTGCAGGCGGAACATGCGTCTCTCGGCCCGATGAGCAAAGGAGAACGGAACACCTTGCTGGCTTTCGGCACGTCCGTTGTCCTGTGGACCTTTCCCGGATTTCTTGCCCTTGCGTTGGGTCAGTCGCACCCGTTCACGCAGGCGTTCAACGCGCACGTGCCTGAAAGCGTTGCCGCGCTCGTGGGGGCCGCTCTTTTGTTCGTCCTTCCCGTGGACCGGTCTGCCGGAACGTTCACGCTTTCGCTGCCGCAGGCCATGCAGATCGACTGGGGCGTGCTGGCGATGTACGGAGGGGGCATTGCGTTAGGGCAGACGGTCTTTGACACAAAGCTGGCGGAAACGCTGGGGGTTGCGCTCAGTCCGATCGTTCCGAACTCCGGGATCGAACTTGTGGCCATCGCCTCCGCGATCGCGATCTTGGTCTCCGAGTTGACGTCGAATGTTTCGAGCGCAAACATGGTGGTGCCGCTGGTGATCGCACTCGCCGCGAGCGGCGGTTTCCATGCCGCACTTGCCGCAACGATGGCGTCATCGCTCGGTTTCATGCTCCCCATTTCCACGCCGACGAATGCGATTGTGTACAGTTCTGGCTATATTCCTCTCGGAAGAATGGTGCGTTACGGATTGATCCTGGATGTCCTTGGGTTCGCGGTCATCGTCATCAGCGCCAGATTGTTGTTTCCGACGGCACCATAATACTTCATGCATGTATGCGTTTTCCAACTTCATCCCTCAATCTCAAGACCGCATGCGCGTACGTCGCATGCCTCGCCCTCTTGGGCGGATGTGATGCGAAACCGCGGCAACAAGACCGGCCGGTAGATACCATGTTCGTCAAAGAAGGCGAACTGACCTTTCGACGTCAGGACGGAACGACGATCACGAAGATCGACATCGAAATCGCCGACGATCAGGAACAGCGGACGTCCGGTCTCATGGGCCGCCCCATGCTCGATGAACGGTGCGGCATGTTGTTCGTCTTCGAGCAAGAAGAACCGCGCTCTTTCTGGATGATGAATACGATGATCTCCCTCGACATGATGTTTGTTAATGGGAAGAAGGAGGTCGTCACCGTTCACTCGAGAACGATCCCGTTCTCGACGGAGAGCTATGCGTCGTCCGCGGACTGCCAGTACGTCGTGGAAGTGAACGCCGGATTCGCCGACCGGTATGGGATTTCCCAGGGAGACAAGATCGACTGGGAGAAGAAATGAATGCAGAAGTCAGAATACAGTAGAAGATGCGGTTTCAAGTACATTGGGCCGCAAGAAAGCGCATAGAGCGCAAAAGTACTTTGTGAATTTGGAGTCACTATCGTGGTTTCCGCTATAGTTCTTCTCACACGCGTACGATCGAACGACGACCTCGCACGAGTTGTGACGGAGAACATCCGTCCGGTCTCGGGAATCACGTCGTCCGAAACGCTTATTTCATTTCGCGTCTTCTCGCGGCATGACCTTGAACGGATGTTCAGCATCGGTATGGAGCGCTGACATCCATCTCTCCCAGGTGACTTCCATGGACCCTCGAATGTCCAGCTTCGCACTCTCTTGCCTTTTTCTTGTGATCGCATCCATGACGCAAGCACGCTCTCAACACGTCCGCGACCCCCATTCCTTCGCCCGGCCCGAGGCGGTCGTTACTCATCTTGCTCTCGACATTGAGGTCGATTTTGACAAGCATGTCATTTCGGGAGCGGCGACGTTGACGTTGCGCCTCGATCCAAAGGCGACGGAGGTCCACCTGGATACGCGCGACCTGAACATCCACAAGGTCACGCTTTTGCCAGAAAAATCGGCACCCAAGTGGACGCTGGGCGAAGAGGTAAAATTCCTGGGACGTGAGTTGACCATCGCTGTCACGCCAAAAACGACGTCCATTGTGGTCGAATACTCCACAAGTCCTTCTGCTGCGGCTTTGCAATGGCTGGAGCCACTGCAGACGGCGGGTAAGAAAAAGCCCTTCCTCTTCACGCAGTCTCAGGCCATACTCGCCCGCACGTGGGTTCCCTGCCAGGACGGTCCGGGAGTACGCATGACCTATTCGGCGCGCGTGAAGACGCGGCCTGACCTCCTGGCCGTAATGAGCGCCTCGAATCCGGTTTCGCGCTCGTCGGACGGAGTATATACATTCGATATGAAACAGCCGATCCCGTCCTACCTCCTGGCGCTTGCGGTGGGTGATATAGCCTTTCGTCCAGTCGGGAAGAGGTCGGGTGTCTACGCCGAACACGCGTTGGTTGACACATCGGCATGGGAGCTTGGCGACACTGAAAAGATGATCGAAGCGGCCGAAGCGCTCTACGGACCGTACCGTTGGGATCGTTACGATATCATCGTGCTGCCGCCGTCGTTTCCGTTTGGCGGAATGGAAAATCCGCGGTTGACCTTTGCGACGCCGACGATCCTCGCAGGCGACCGGTCGCTGGTTTCGCTCGTCGCGCACGAACTGGCGCATTCCTGGTCCGGAAATCTGGTGACGAACGCTACGTGGAGCGACTTCTGGCTGAACGAGGGGTTCACTTCGTACCTCGAAAACCGGATCATGGAGGCATTGTATGGCAGGCCGTATGCCGAGATGCTCGCAAGCCTTGCACTCCAGGACCTGCAGAATACTCTGAAGGATCTCGGTCCGACACACCCCGACACACGCCTCAAGATCGATCTCACCGGCCGCGATCCTGACGAAGGTGTAAGCGATGTAGCATACAATAAAGGCGCCCTTTTCCTGCGGCATTGCGAAGAAACCGTCGGCCGCGCGAGGTGGGATGCGTACGTACGGTCGTATTTCGACAGTCATGCATTTACTTCGATGACCACAGAAGGCTTTGTTGCGGACCTCCGGAATCGGCTTGTCGCCGGAAACGCGGACCTCGAGGGGCGGCTGCAGATCGATGCATGGGTCTACGGACCGGGTCTGCCCGAATCAATTCCGGCTATCGCCTCGTCGGAATTTGCCGCGGTTGAGAAGGAAGCCGCACAGTGGACGTCCGGAATTCCAGCCGTCCAATTGTCGACAAAGGGTTGGACGACACATCACTGGCTGCATTTCCTTCGGAAACTCCCGGCAACTCTTTCCGTCGATCGCATGAAGGAGCTCGACGGAGCGTTTGCCTTCACTCGTTCTGGTAATTCCGAGATTCTGACCGCATGGCTGCAAAGGTCGATCGAAATGGGGTATGCTCAGGCATACGGAGCTTTGGAGCATTTCCTGACCGGTCAAGGTCGTCGGAAATTCCTGAAACCACTTTACACGGCGATGACAAAGTCTCCCGATGGCATGCAAATGGCGAAGCGCATTTACGCCAAAGCGAGGCCCGGATATCATTCCGTGTCGTACAACACGATCGATGACATTTTGAAGTGGGACGTGAAGTAAGTACATCGACTGACCGACACTGATCGCCTGCAACACGAGCGACATACGTCTTCCGGCATTATGCAAAAGAGCCTCAGAGGTCTTTCTTGTCGGATTTCCGCATTGCTGATCATAGCACTCTTTACTTCCTGCGGAAAATCGGATGAGTCCATTCTACCCGTCGTGCATAAGCACCTGCAACGACACCCCGACATACAGGTGGAGGACATCTACAAGCTGGTTTATCAAGCCGCAATGGGGAACGATCATTCGGTGACGGATACCGCGGCGGCACGATTCAACTTGTTGATGGAATTTGATGAGGTCCTTGCCGATTCGTCTGAGCCACTGGTCGAGCCCCTATCACCGGATGGTCGGATCGTGCGGATCAATCTTCGACCGTATAAAGCCGGGCAGGGCGATGTGAACCTTCTATACTTTGCGATGATCCGTTCTTCACATTTCCTCCGTCCGTCATCGGAACGCCTTGATACGTGGCTTGATGAGATCGTCGAGGAATCGGAGTACGGCACGATCCCCGTTGACAAGGGCACTTTGAAAACGTATTTTGCGCAAAAGCGGGCTGATGGTTTTCCAGCGGTGGAACATTCGGAGACGTACGAAACTCTGTATGCACCGTCGTATCGCGTTGTGATGAGCGAACTTGTACCTGCGCTCTAGCGGAGTCACATCGAACCGCCAAGCAAGGAGGTTTCGCAACAGCCTGATGTGAGGGGTTTGCAGTAAGCCATTTTCTTTATTTGTCACTTTTCACTTTTTACCTGCTTAGAGGGGCTTCCATGTTCTCATCCGTTGCTTTGCGGACGGCGGCGTGCATTATCCTGTGTGCATGCTGCGCCTCCGGGCAAATCTCACAATTTCCGTACGAGGAACATTTCGATCTCTCCCTCCAGCCGCCCCCTGGCTGGGAACTCGTCGGGTTCACTATTTCATCCACAACGCCCCGATCCACTCCGTCTTGCCTGTCGGCGACGGGGAACACGCAGGACCGCGTTGCGCGATCACCTCACCTCAATCTGCGAGACAGGATCGCTTCAGAATTGGTCTTCTATGAACGGAGGACTTCTACGGCCATTCGGTATCGTCTGAGCGTTTCCTTCATCGACGATAGCAGTTCGTTCAAGCTCGCGGTGGCACACTTCGACTCGATACCCGTTGCCGGATCTTATGTCGAGAGAAAGTGCACGATTCCCGGAGCGCAATTGACCGGATATCGCGGTCTGCGGCTCGTGTTTGCAGTACTTCGCGACAGCACAAGCTCTTCCGGTGTGTTGCGCATCGACGACATCACGTTGTCCACCGAGCTCCAGCGCGATGTCGCGATCCGAAGCGTGACAGCGATGACGGGCATGACGAGTCGGGATACAGTCATGGTCGCCGTTCTTCTCAGGAATGGGGGTCGCGAATCCTCTCCCCCGTCGAATGTCACCGTAAACACGTGTCAAGAAAGCGGGGTCCTTGCGCAAACTCTGGCCCCCTCGCTCACACCGAAGGATTCATTGCTAGTGGTGCTTCGCGTCCCTCCTTTGCCGCCGGGCGAGCATTGCCTGACGTGCCGCATCACAGTGGACGGGGACGAAAACCCCGCAAACGATTCTCTCAGCGTTTTGCTACAGGTCGGGTATCCATCCGCCGCGATTGTCGTCAGTGAAATCATGTTCTCGCCGGTGCGCGAGGACGAACCGGAGTGGATCGAGCTGCACAATCCAGGGCCCGATACCGTCGACCTCTCCGGATTCACAATCTCCGACAATTCGTCCAGCAAAGCGCTCCTGACATCTCAAAGAACCGTCCTCTCGCCGGGTCGCTTGCTTCTCGTGAGTCGTTCTCCTGATTTACCTTTTGTCTATCAACCCATCGATGTGTCGGTGCTTGTCTCCGCAATCCCGTCGTTGAATAATACAACTCCCGATGCCGTCGTTCTGCGCGACGGGTCAGGAAGGACCATTGACAGCGTCTGGTATCATCCCGATTGGTCCGACCCCGGAATTTCGATAGAGCGTGTCGACTGGATGCTTCCGTCGATCATGCCGTCAACCTGGAAGCCATCGCAAGATTCATCGCTAGCGACGCCGGGCAGACAGAACAGTGTGCAGAGAATGGATCTCGACCTCTCCATGGCGGGCGTTCATGTGCAGCTCTTTATGGATGGAAGTCCATCCGTGACGATTGTCGCACGGTTGCGCAATTCCGGAAGAAATGGTGTCCATGACGCGCGGGTGGTTATTTTTGCGGATACAAGCGGCGACGGCATGTTGGCAGCGGAAGAATTCATTGCCCAGTCATCCATCGGTGGACTCCCTTCTTCGGATTCCATCGACATTGCCATCGTGTGGCACAATGTTCCTCCTGGAAGATTCAGCTGCACGGCGATCGCCCAGGTCGATGGCGACGAAAGAAGCTCGAACGATACCGCTTACTTTGACGTCGTGGCTTCGTTTCCACCGGGCGACATCCTTGTAAACGAGATCATGTTCGACCCGAATCCGGGAAAGTCTGAATGGATCGAGCTGTTCAATCGAGGCGTTCGGTCGGTCGACCTCAGCGGGTGGAGCGTTTCGGACAGGCCAACCACGTCCGGTGGTCAGGTCAGAACATTCATGCATGGGTCCAGGACGATACTTCACCCGGGGGGATATGCTATCGTCGCGGCAGATTCCAGCCTGTTTGAACAATACGAATGGCTCGCCGATACTGCGGCAGGAGCTCTTACGGTGATCGTCAATAGAACATCCGGACTTGGTTTAAATACCGATGGCGACGCTGTCATACTGAAGGACCTGACAGAACGCACGATTGACAGCATTGCATTTTCCGACGATTGGCATCTCCGCGGCATTGGAGAAACGCAGGGGCGTTCCCTTGAGCGGACGCGCATTGATATCGACGGCAATGATCAGCGGGCCTGGTCGTCGGCCCCCGGACCCCTTGGATGTTCTCCAGGGAAAGCCAACGTGTCGCGCATCGATGTCGACAGATCTCCTTCAGCCCTAAACATCAGCCCCAATCCCTTTTCGCCGGACGGCGACGGATTCGAAGACATCGCGGTGATCAGATTCTCTGTCGTCTCCCCCACCGTCGTTGTTCGGGCACTCGTGTTCGACATTTTCGGCCGTGCCGTGCGGACCATTGCAGATGGCTTATGGACTTCCGGGTCTAATCTGATCACCTGGGACGGTAAGAACGACAACGGCCGTTCCATGCCGATGGGCATGTATATCGTGCTCCTTGAAGCCTCTGATCCTGCCGGAACCGCGCACATCAGGGAGAAGTTGGCTATCGCACTTGTCCGGTAGTTTGGGGTGCATCGGCAAGCGGAGAATCAACCATTTGACATTTTAACCAATTAACCAACCGCAGTTTTCCGCATGAATTCTTGGGCATTTCCCTACACCGGAATTGCGATTTCCCCCACGCTTCTCCGCGTCCTGACACTCTCCTGACATGCGAAGCTGGTTTCCGCTGCTAATCGGCGGAATCCGGCCGCCACATCGTCGCACTCTCACGGCATTCCCGTTGCACTGCATACCCGCACGCACACTGCGTGTGGAGCAGTCCCATCGCCGATAAACAGGGAGAACGACCGTGTCTGACCTTCTCGATCCTGAAACGCTTTGGCTGAATCTGACAAACATCTTTCTTGGCGTCGTTACCGTGATCTGCATCGCCGCTGTC
>MHAK01000030.1 GCA_001802945.1 Ignavibacteria bacterium RIFCSPLOWO2_12_FULL_56_21
ATCTCGGCCACCGTCTTCCTCGCCACAAGTCCTCCGGCGACATTCACGAGGATCTGGAACGGTCCGCCGAAGCTCTTCTTCGCTCCATCCACAAACGCCTTGATGCTTTCCTCTTTTGTGACGTCGCAGGGAAATGTGGCCCCCTTGCCGCCGGCTTTTTGTATGAGCGACAGTGTCTCCTTTCCCAGTTCTTTGCTTTCGAAGTAGCTAAACGCCACCGAGGCGCCAAGGGAGGCCAGCTGGACGGAGATTGCTCGACCGATATCGCGTGCGCCTCCCGAAACAAGAGCGACTTTGCCGTTGAGTGTAGCCATACCGTTCACGTTGAGAGAATGATGATGTGAAATGTCACAGCTGCATGCCGATCTCGATGGTTACGGCATGTGATGCGCTTGTGTTAAAGTTGACGTTCGAAGTCCATGCATCGTGGTATGAAAGCGTAGAATATTCGTATGCCAGATTCATGTTGAAGAGCCACACGTGAAGCCCGGCCCCCAGGCTGTACACGGAACCGCGCACAGGGTCGTCCGTGATAGCGGCCCCTTCTCCCGCGAACACTTGTGCATCTTCACGATAGCCGGCCCGGAGGCGCATGGCATCATTGACTGCATACTCTGTACCAACGCGGAAAGTCTTCGCTCCAAGCCACGGCTTGATGCCCGTGCCACCCGCCGGAGTATACTCTGCCTGTTCGAACCGGTTTACCACATAGTCCACTCCAACTGTCCAGCCTCCACGTGGATAGAATGCGAGTCCGACGGCATACGAGAGAGGATACCTCAGCTTGTCCCCGCCTGATTGGTCTGATGCAGATGTGACACCCATCGTGTCGATTGTTGTGGATGAATTCCACGTTCTTGTTACCGTCGACGGGAGTTGAAGAGAAACACCAAACGCAAAATTAGAATTGCGAAAGGCGGCGCCCAGATGGCCAAGGACACCCGCATATGTGGACGTGCCCGCTGTTGTGGCGAGATAGCGAACAGAATCGATGTAGTATACGTTGAACGATCCGGTTGCGCTGGTCGTCAATCGCAACCGCCCGCGTCCGACAGACCGCTCTTCATCATCCGAAGAGCCCGTGAGGAGTGTTGCCGAAACACCAAGACTCACGTGCTCGCCAAGCTTCACGGCGGCACCGGGGGTTATCCCGTATATGGATCCGGTACGCTCCCGGAAGTGCTGGTACCATGCCACCTTGATCGTTTCTCCGAGAGCCGGGCGAAGCATCGGTTCCGGGCGGTATGATCCGATGTATGGAGATAACGCATTGTTGTTCTGGAAATAATGATCGAGGTTCACCGCTTCGGAGAAGCCCCCACCAACCACGATGTTCGCGAATCCCAGGTCGATCGGCATCGCGCCCACGACCGACAGTGGCCGCACCGAGGACGCATTCCTCTCCCAGTTCGGCCCGATGTTATCGTAGGAGCGCTCGAGCGGCTTCGTCGCCGTGTCCACAATGCCCGACATCCGGTTCTCAAAGATAAGGCTGAGCGTCGCGTAGGCCTTGTCGGGATACCACTCCTGCTTTTGGTCGCG
Source organism: Ignavibacteria bacterium RIFCSPLOWO2_12_FULL_56_21 (assembly GCA_001802945.1). GTDB lineage: Bacteria > Bacteroidota > Ignavibacteria > UBA10030 > UBA10030 > 2-02-FULL-55-14. The sequence continues at coordinate 1,543 of MHAK01000030.1, forward strand.
ATCGGTGCTCGTTGTGACGCCGCCAAACCTGATATCGGGAGCTTCGAGCCCGGTGAGGAGCGCAGGATTGGCAAACAAGGCTCCGGCACCCGAAGCTGCGCCGACGCCAGCCCACCCCATGGCGCGCATGCGCGCATCAGGGGCGACGAATCGGTCAAGTCCGTAGACCGTCAATGGATTCGCCACACCTTGGGCTGCTGCCTCTTGCGCCAACGCCGCGGCGCACATTACTCCGCAGAGCGCGGCGGTTCGCATCACGGATCGTGTTTTCATCAGAAGTGTACTCCAAAGCTAATGCGGTGAGCGGCGCCGAGATATTCACCCATACCGGCATAACTGTAATCGAGCCGGAATAGATATCCCTCGACCGCAGATCGAACGCCGCCACCGTATGTGAATCGTTCGCTGTCATAGTTGTTCTTGTATCCTGCCCGGATCGCAATGAGTTCTGCGAACTCATATTCGAGTCCGAAGTGCATCTGTTGTGCGTAATCGTTCGGTTGGAAAATGTCGTAGGCAGCGGTCAGCCGGTTCGTTTCGTCCGCGCCGATCAGGCCGTTCGGTCCGTAGAGATCCGCGGCTGTACCGAACCGGAGCGCCATGGGAGCGGGAAAAGTCTCTTCGGCAAATTTCACCTGCGGGCCGAAATTCTGGACCGACACACCGATGCGGATAGATCGGAAGCCCGTATTATAGAGCATCCCAAAATCGAGGAGGAACGAGTTCGCGTAAGTCTTGTAGGTCTCTGTTGCCGTACCTCCTCCGGACACTGGCACAATGACCGACCCGGTCGTCGCACCGTACAGCGATTCCTGTACGAACTTAACGCTTACGCCGATGCCGAATTTGTCGGTCATCGGCCGGGCATATGTCACACCGACCAGGTAGGACCAAGGTGAAAACTCGGCGCCCGTAAGCCCCGGATTGTATTTCTGGGACGTACCCGTTCCCGAGAAGCCGAGATGATCAACCCGCGTCTCTTCGATGGTCCCGAAATCGACATACTGAAGCTGCACGCCGAACGTTCCCCAATCTTCAATGGGAATCGCCGCGGCGATCGCTCCCTGACGAGTGTCGAACAGCCACATGGTCAATGTGGAGGTTGCTTCGATGCCGTTGCTCGTGGAAAGTCCGGCCGGATTCCAGAACACGGCGTCCGCGCCGGTGGCAAGGGTCGCGTATGCATCGCCCATGGCTGTGGCACGGGCCGTCGGCATGACCTTGAGAAATTGGAGCGACGACGTCCCCACTTTTTGTGCCAGCATGGACCCGGGAAAAGCGAAGGAAAGTGCCGCGATGGCAATGATAGTCTTGCGTGTCATGGCGTTTGTCCTCCTCACCGGATTATGACGAATTTACCGTGGGTCCGCTCGCCGGTCGGCGTGTCCACAACAAAGAAGTACAGGCCGGACGCCATCAACTGATTGTTGCGGGTGACTTGAAGATACTCTTCGGAATAATTTCCGGAGTCATGTTCGATCGTTTCCACGAGTTGTCCGCCGTAGGAGAAGATGCGGATTGTGCAGATCCTTGGGAGGTTGTAGAATCCGATCGTACCTGAAGGGTCGTTGCTGGACACTTGTCCCCCAAAGCCGGAATTCACGAAGAAGGGATTTGGAACGACGACGACCTTTTCCAGCCTGTCCGTTCCCCCCAGCACCGTATTGTGCAGTTTAAGGTTGCCGGTTGAACGGGACGATCGGTTCCCCGCGACGTCCACGGAAACGACCGAATAGAAGAACGACTCGCCGACCCGCGTGGTGGAATCTTTTATGCTGTACTTGCCGGCGGCGAAAAATCTGGGGTCGTTCGCGCCGACGCTGTCCAATCGCATCCAGGGCCCGAGCGGATGGATCGACTTAAACACTTCGTAATGACTGAATGCGGCCGCGAGCCTGGGGGACGAAAAGGTCTCCGGCGTCGAGGCCCATTCGACCAGATTATGTGCCAGCACGTCGCTGCGGACGGTAACCACGGGGGCAAGCACCACGAGCGGCAGTTGATACATACCCTGGGCGGGAGACCGTTCCGGCCAATACTGCACGGTGTCGTGTGAGATGTACGGCTGGCCGGTATACGCCTCGATCGCCCGGTCCGCTACTTCACGCATCGTTACGGTGTTGGAATTGACGTACTGCGGGAGCGGATACGTCGACAGATAATTGCTGCCATACGTCATGTTATCGAGGCCGTAGGTGATTGTCTGCGTCAGGTTTGGAACGGGATAGAATGGTGCGTCCGAGGGCTCACCGCACATCTCGCCGCATGAACCCCCCTCGTCGAAGAGGCCGGCCTGCGTCTGTTCAAGTCGCGCGGCGCCATAACCGGCAACCTGTGCGATCGAGAACCTGACCTTTTGGCCGAACGGTATCGTGTAGGGTCCGAATGTCATGATGCTTCCTACGCCGTTTTTCTTCGTCTGACGAACGTTGAAACTTCCCCGCCCAACCCAGTCGGGTCCGAACACTCCCATGTTCCGGTACGGTGGATTCTTTCGCGTCAGCGCGACATCCAGATACGGCAGAATCTTCGTTGACCGCATGTTTGATGTCTCGAGACGGTTCATGTAGGGTTGCTTGAGATGTCCGTTCGCGTCCCACACAATCAGGGAATCCGACTGCGTTATCTGCATGACGGTCTCGTTGGGCTTCGCGAGGAGCAGCGTGTCGTAGTACAACGTCACATACCCAACCGCCTGGGGCGACAACAGACCGCCACCGTAGGTATTCGTCGCCGACCACTCATTGAAATATGTCGGTTCGGGTTTGGCGTTGCGATCGAGCACGTAATTAAGCCAGCGGTTGCGGTCGAATCGTACGCGCAGATCCTTCTTCTCATAATCATCATAGCTCCAGCGGTTGAACGTTCGTTCGTACCCGATCTGCGAGGGGGTCAATCCCCACGCGAAGGAAACGAGCACATCGGTGAGTGTGCCACCGTGTTCCACGGTTGCCGGGTCGCCGTTCCGGTCTCCCGTATTTTCGATCTCGTACTCGTAAATGATAAAGTCGTCGTAATCCGGCAGGCTCCATGCCCGACTTGTACGAGTTACGGTCAAGCCGGTCGGCGTCGCCCATTTGGACACGATGATCTCTTCGGCCTCATTCGGGTTGTATGAAGGATTTGGCGTTCCGTCGGACAGGAGTGGAAAGTTTTCCGTTCGGGTCAGCGCAAGTGGGAAGGAGTATCTCCCCAGCACCGCCTCCGGAGAACTCGCCCCCACAGCACCACAGAATGCATACACGCGGCCGATGCTATCGGAAGAGTTTGCGGCCAGATACATCCCTCCGCCAAAGGAGTTGTTTTGTCCCCGATAGGGAACTCCGTCGACAACGATCTCGGACCGGCCCGGCCATTCAAATGAAGGATAGCCCTGGTCGATCCCAAGATTCCCCTGGTCGTACGACCTTCCGATCTCGCCTGTATTATAGATGGTTTCATGGAGCATGCCCCGCCGGTGCGCGGCGCTCTTACGGGTTTGCCCTATGGCGTCGGACGTCATCAAGAATCCTGTCAGCACCGCCAGACCATAGAACATCAGTGTGCGTTGTTTCATGGCATCCTCAGAAATTGATGACCAATCCCAACCAGATCGACCGCGGTTCGTTGTCGTACAGCATGAATTCCTGGTCGACGAGGAACGGCACGAACTGATCATAATACCGGAGCTCGTCGCGGCGATTCTCATATTTGTCGATGTTCTGGTTGCTCGTGCTTCCCTGCGTCGTGGTCGATGTCACGCTCTGGAACACGACTGTATAATCGTACGACTGGTTGTTGAACGCATTGAACACCTCGGCATACAACGTGGCGTCCGCACCGAAGAAATTCCTGATGCGCTTGCTCACCTTGAGGTCAGTGTTGCGCTCCAGCGGGGACCTCCGGTTGTTCACCTGATTGAGCCCTGCTACCGTGGCAAATGTGTAGGGACGGCCGCTGCGGAGATTGGAGTTGACGGAAAGTGTGATTTCGCCAAGAGGGTATCCGATCGGATTGAACTGAAATCCGAATTCGCGGTCCGTCGTGTACATGAGGTTAAGAATAAGATTGTGTGTTCTGTCGAAGTCCATGATGATGTCCTTCGGCGACGGCAATTCAATCTCGGGGATGGAACCTCCAATCGGCTCGCCGATCTTCGGCGTGGCGTTGAACGGCGTAGCACTTTTGCCTGTCGCAACCTCATAGCGGTACTTGAGCGAACCTCGCAGGTCGCCTGTACGTCTGCGCAGGGACAAATTGATGCCCCGAATATCGGCGTAATCCCGGTTCACAAATGTCTGATATGCCGTTCCACTGACGTCCGAGAAAATGGCCAGCTGAAGCAGGTTGCTCACGTCTTTGTAATATCCGCTCGCATCGATCGTGAACCCTTCCCCCAGGCTTTGGGCGATCCCGATGTCGTAGTTCTTCGTGTCCTGCGGCTTCAATTGCGGATTGCCAAGACGGACGTTGGACAATCCCGACCTTGTGTACCGCGAATAGACGGTCCGTTCGAATGACGGGCGCTGCAGGAACGACCCATAATTAATGTGGAACACCGTGTTCTCCGAGACCGGGAAAGAAATTCCAATGCGCGGCTGGAGGCGCGTGACAGACGAGGAGTGCGCCTTCGGAGCAAGTCCAAGGTCTTCCTCACGGACGAGCGGGATCGTGTCTCCCTGGGCGTTGATGTAACGGAAGGGGTTGTAGCTGTCGGCGTAGTAGTCGACGTTCTGATTGTAATAGTCGAACCGCAGGCCGATATTCGCGATCATCCCCTCAAATTCCATTTTGTCCTGTGCGTAGAGGCCCCACTCGAACGGCTTGGCGACATATGCCTCGAACTGTTCGGACCCCGGGTTCGACATGTTGCGCTTGTTGTGCACGTCGATCGTGAACGCGTTCGCCTGCATTCCGGCCAGCAGCATGTGGTCGTTTGTTATCTGGCTCGTGATCGATGCGTCAAACGACGTCGTGCCCGTTCTCTCGTTCCGAAAATCATTGTCCGTCTGCCCCACGCGGAAGTTGTCGGGCGTGTTGAAATACCTCCAGACGGCCACATTCTGATCGTCCGAGACGTATCGATCAGGATTGACGATGGGCGCTGCGTCGATGTACGAAGTTGACAGACGGTTAATCTTGACCTCATAGTATGTCCTTTCGTCAAGCGTATGCACAAACCTCACGCCCAGTTGGCCATTATCTTCCAATGTTCGGCTGATCCCTTGTACCGGGTCCCAGAGCCAATTGTAGAAATTCGAATAACTGGTCCCACCTTGACCTGCAAAGAGATTGTCGCGTCGGACTGTCCAGGCACCGCTGAACCTCACGTTCATGCCATCCGAAACGTCAATGGCAACATTGCCCATCAGCTTTCGGCTCGTCATCGGTTCAGGTGTCGGAATGATCCCCCATTCTTGTTCCATCCGCGAAGAAAGGAACATCCGTACGCCGTCGGCGAGCGGACCGCCGAGCGTAACGTCAACCGAATAGTCCCACAGATTGTCGAATTGCTGGTTGAGCATCCTTCGTGCCTGGCGCCACAGAGCATGGGCTATCTGGGCGGCCTGTGCAGTGTCCTTGCCGTTTGACGGTCCCATATACCGCGTATCGAAACCGAACGCGAGCGTGCTCAGATACAGTTGATTACCCGTCGATGACGAATCGATACCGCGCCACTTTTCCCAGGAATTGAGGAGCTGCAGATAAGGGTTTGCGTCCTCGCTGAATGGATTCGCCCCGAAGAATTTGTAGTTTGGAATCCGGGTCCTCAATTCGGCGCGGCTCGTCCACTTGGACTGAGACCCCTCTTTCATAGAGATGTTCACCACACCCGATTGCGCGTTGCCGTATTGCGCGCCAAAACCGCTCGTGATCACTTCAACTTCTTCCACTGCGCTCATATTGGGAATGAAGGCCGCGGCGGCATTCAGAGGATTCACGATCCCCATGCCCGCCAGATTGTAGAGCTCTTCATTCTCCCTGCCGCCACGAAAATGTCCGTCGACGACATCGGCGGAAAGCGCGAGCACACCGGTGATATCCGTGATGCCCGGTAGTTCCTGCACTTCGGCAGCTCGCACGATCTCACTTGTCGATGTTTTTTCGCGCTGGACATCCGGCCGTGTTGCCACAACGACCACTTCCTCGCCGATGTCCACCGTCTGTTCC
>MHAK01000031.1:0-7665 GCA_001802945.1 Ignavibacteria bacterium RIFCSPLOWO2_12_FULL_56_21
ATGCTTTTGTGGTTGAGACGTCGGCCGGTACACGGAGAGCGAAATCGCTGGTCATCGCAACTGGAGGACTTTCGATACCGAAATTAGGTGCCACGGACCTGGGTTATCGGATCGCAACACAATTCGGCCTCAACCTGACGACACCGAAACCGGGCCTTGTCCCTTTTACAATTGCGTCTTCCGGAGATGGGAGAAAAAGGGTCGGCGATCTTGCCGGCATCTCCGTTGATGCTCAGATCGAATGCAACGGAGCTTCGTTTCGGGAGAACATCCTTTTCACGCACCGCGGCATCAGCGGTCCGGCGGCGTTGCAGATGTCATCCTATTGGGAACCTGGGAGCGAGATCTCCGTCGACCTGATGCCCGGACGGAGGCTGATGAAAGAGATCGTACCGTTCTCATCTCGATCGCTGTTGAACGCGTTGGACGTCTGCTTTCCCAGGCGATTTGCGGAGTGGTGGCTGGATCCGGATGAAGCCGGAAAAGGTGTTCGTTCCATTCCGACTAGCCGGATGCGGGAAGTCGAGAAGGAACTGCATTCGTGGAAGCTCGTTCCTTCGGGAACCGAAGGATTCGGAAAGGCTGAAGTGACGGTGGGTGGTGTGGATACCCGGGAACTCTCCTCGAAGACGATGGAATCGCGGAAAGTACCGGGATTGTACTTTATAGGGGAAGTTGTGGATGTGACGGGTTGGCTGGGAGGATACAACTTTCAATGGGCATGGTCGAGCGGGTATTGCGCGGGGATGTCAGTGTAGAGCTTGGAGAGTAGGCAGTATGCACTCTGCAGTAAAGAGAAAGATCCTCGGGACACATCATTGCTGCTGAAAAACTGCGCAATGAAGAAAGCAAACCGGAAGACGAACACAGCGTGATCATGAAGGAATGGCGAGAAATTCTCTGATCGTGTTCATGAACGCTTTTGGATTGTCAACATGCACCCAATGTCCCGCATCCGGAATCGTTGAGACCTTCGCCCGCGGAAAGAGCTCTTGAATCTTCGTTATGTCTTCATCCAAAATATATCGCGACCGTGCCCCCCGAAGGAACAGCGCAGGTCCGGCATAAGGACGTGCCGCATCGATCTCCCGGTTCACTTCTTCGTAGCTCTGAAACACCGCATCAAGATTGAGTTTCCACTCGTACCCGCCGTTCTCGTTCGCCTTGAGGTTCTTCAAAATAAATTGTCGCGTCGCCCAGTTCGGGATCCGCGCTACGAGGGCGGCATCGACATCCTTCCGGAATTTTACCGTGGCGAGGTCGACGGAGCGCATGGCGTCGAAGATCTCATCATGTCCCGGTTTCATTGGTTTTGGGGCGATGTCGACGACCATGAGGCTCTCGACAAGCTCCGGGGAGTCGAGGGCCAGCATCATGGCCGTCTTTCCCCCCATGGAATGTCCAAGAATCGAGGCTCGTTCCATTCCCTTATCCCCCAAGAGTTCTCGGATATCTTCGACCATCGCTTGATACGTGAACATCGGATCGTGCGGCGACCTGCCGTGATTTCGCGCATCCGGGACAAGGATGCGGAGATGCGGTGAGAGGTCCTTTGCAACGGAATGCAGGTTGTCCGAAGATCCGAGCAGACCGTGCAGGATGACAAGCACGGGGCCATGTGTGCCGTAGGTATGGCAGGAGAGTTTCATGGGAAAGGCAAACTAGTCAGAGGAAAGCGGGGAAGCAAGATAGAGCGGAGTACGTAGGGAGTCCTTCGACCCTTCGATAAACCCTCGGCCTGAGAATCCTCGTCGAGTCGCTCGGGTCGAAGGCTCAGGGTCGCCCTGAGCGTTTGCCGTGAGCCTTGTCGCACTTCGACTAAGCTCAGTGCGACCCCGAGTTCACCGAGGGGTCGAACGGCAGTCGAAGGGCGGCTCACTTCGTTCGCTCAGAGCACGTATGGACTATGGAGAGTAGGGAGGAACGGAAGGCTTGGGCAGTACTCAGAATTCAGTGCGGAGCAAGCTTTTGCACTATGCGACTAGCGCTCCGCGCCTTGCGCTTCGCGCTGGTATCCGCATTCCGCAATTTTACGTCATTCATACCGCAACGACTCAACGGGATCGACGCTCGCCGCTTTGCGGGCAGGGAAGAAACCGGCAACCAGTCCGATGAGTCCCAGGATCGCCACTGTAAAGATCATTGTGAACGTTGACAGGATTGGCTTTCCAAGGAATTGCATGGCTCCATCGTCCGACGGAAGCAGCCGGACAAGGCTGATAACACCCCAGGAAAAGAGAAGTCCGATCGTTCCGCCAATAAAAGCCAGGAGAAGCGCTTCAAATATGAACTGCCAAAGTATGAATGACCGTCTCGCCCCGACGGCCATTTTGATGCCAATCTCCCGCGTACGTTCCTTGACCACCACGTACATCACATTGGCAACGCCGACTCCGGCGATCAGCAGGGTCAGGAAGCCGACAGCAAACAGGAAGATCGAGACTCCCAAGCCGATTCGCCGGCTGATCTTTTCGTTTTCGATAAAGTCCCAAATGCGCAGCGCGCGCTCGTCCTTCGGGTCAAACCGGTACTTGCGCCCGAGCACCTCATACAGATCGTCTTTCACGGCCTTTTGTTGCTCGGGGTTGGCCGGCCGCACCACGATGCTATTGACATACGTATCGCCGTACGACGTACGGAAGGTCGAGTACGGCATGATCGCGCGCCGGGTATCGGGACCGTTATTCATCGACGTCTGGATCTTCTTTTGCATGATACCCACGACTGTGAACGGCACGTCGTCGACAAGGATCGACTTTCCGACAGGATCCTCGTCTTTGAAGATGTCCTTCGCAATGACCTCGCCCAGAAAGATCACGCGTCGTTGCTGGACGACGTCGACCTCGTTCAAAAATCGTCCGCCCCCCGATGGGAACATGCGGCGCATTTCTTCAAACGTGGCGTTCACTCCCTCGCATTCGGTCGTCGTTTGAAACTTGCCATACGCAAGGACGATGTTTTTCCGGTATTGCGGCGAGATCATGTCGATGCCCTGCACCGCCGTCCGCAGTATATGGACGTCATCCTCCACCATCCGGATACGCCGGCCCTTCGGAAGCCCTTCATACGCCAGCCCGGTCTCTCCGCCGTAGACGATCATAATGCGGTTGCCGGCGTTGAGCAAACCGTTCATCATTTGCGTGCTAAGCCCGTCACCGAACGACAACAACAGCACCACGGCGACCGTCCCCCATGTAATGGCCACAAGCGTCAAGAGCGCCCGCAGCCGGTGGGCTCTGAGGTCAAGGACAAATTCTTTGAGGAGCTCGAGCCACATGGGTCAGGACCTGAGACAATCGATGACGTCCAAATACGCCGCCCGCCGGGCCGGAAACAATCCGGCCGCAAGCCCTATCACGGTCAGGACGCTGACGGTGATGGCAACCACGCCCGCGGAGATGACGGGCGTTCCGACGAATTCTTTGATCGGGATATATTGCAGGCCCTGGACGATGCCCACAGCCATGAGGAAGCCGATGCCCGATCCGAGTCCGAGAATAAAGATCGTTTCCATGAAGAATTGAAAGACGATATTGCTGCGCTTCGCCCCCACGGCCCGCTTGATGCCTATCTCACGCACCCGCTCTTGAACGACGATGAACATGATATTGGCGACCCCCAGACCCGCCACGCCCAGCGTGAAACTTCCGATCAATCCCATGAAAATGTTGAAGCCCAGGAAGAAAAAGAAAATGAATTTGTCGAATCTGGTCGTGTCCCAGATCCACACCGCATCCTCGTCCGTCGGGTCGAACTTGTATCGCTTGCCGAGCGCGGCCCGGACCTCGTCGGCAGTCTCCTCGCCGTAGCGGGGATCGCGCGCCTGATAGATGATATTCGTCAGGTAGATCTGTCCGAAGATCGCGGAATACGTCGACGAAGGGATGTAGACGCGGTCTTGGTCGCGGGCATTGTACGATGAATTTTGCGTTTTCTTCTGCATCACGCCGACGACGGTGAACGGAACTTCGCCGACGAAAAAAGTGCGGCCCACGGCATCGGTCTCGCCGAACAGGAACTCCTTCACCTTATCGCCGATGAAAGCAACACGACGCCTGTGTTCGCGGTCCTTTTCATTGATGAACCGCCCCCCGGGGAGGGCGATAATATTGCGCATGTCGTCGTAGCCGGGATACACTCCCGCGACGAGCGGGTTGAGGATGTTCTCACCCATGCGGGCGGGGACGCGGCGCGAATACTCCGGGCTTGCCGCAACGACGCCGGGGACCTGGGAAAGGACGTAGGCAACGTCCTCTTCGATGAAGGAAATGCGCCTTCCCGTGCCGAATCCCTGCCACGGCTTGGTCGTCCGACCCGGCCATGTAATGCCGATGCTCTCGCCAATGCCGTGCATGTTGATCGACATCTGTCGCTTGAATCCGACGCCGAATGCCACGAGCACCGTGATCGCAACCGTTCCCCAGATGATGCCGAACATGGTGAGAAATGCGCGCAGCTTTTGGGCGCGGAGATCAATCAGGAATTCAGTGAAGATGGTGCGCAGCTGATCCATGGAGATTGTGGAATGCGGAGTGATCTAAGATGATCTATTGAAATTCTCGATGTTCGATTGACGAGTGTCGATTAGCTCTGCAGGCTTCTTCGCGCGGTCATCCGGCTTGCTGAAAAGATGGCGGTAAGCTCCTGTGCCTCCTTCAGAAGCGGTCGGGCAACATCCAATGGCGTGATGCCGGATTCTACAAGGATCTCCAACCAGTAAGAGCATTCATCCGATTCTTCTTCGCAGTAACCGATCTTCAGCACAAAGTCCTTCTTCGATCTCGCGCGACACGCCGACCTGTAATTCGCTCCAACGCTGCATCCTGAACGAACAAGCTGTCCTTGAATAACGCCGCACGTCCTCGTTTGAGGAAGAGTTTCACTAAATCGAATAATGTCAATAGTGAATGTCTTCGTACGGCGCTTGAGTTCATTTGCGTTCATGCCCCCCTCTGGTGAGATTGAATGCGTAGTTTTACATGGTGTTAGTCGACAATCGAAAATTGCCGATTGTCAATTACACCGTTATTCTATTTTCTTCACCGGCTTTTCATACACTTCTTCGCCTTCCGCAAGCCCGTTCAAGACTTCGACGTTTATCGCATCGCTCAACCCCGTCCTTATCAGTTTCTCTTCTTTCTCCAGGGCTCCTTTGGGAACCTGCACGAAAGCGCTGTCATTCCGGAACGTCACGACCCTCTCGGGGACGGCGAGCACGTCGGCCTTCCTTTGGATGATGATGTTTGCGTTGGCGGAATAGCCCGCGCGTAATGTCGACTTGCTGCCCGCAGGAATCAGGATCTCGATGGGGAACACAGTCGCATTCTCCTTCTTCTCGGCCTTCAGCCAAATCTTGCGGAGAGTTCCACGTACGGTATCGTTGGGTAATGCGCCAACTTTGATCTCGGTCTCCATTCCTTCTTTCATCTTTCCCACATCGATCTCGTCCACGGTCCCCTTAAAAATGAGGCGTTCCATATTCGCCATTTTCATCAGGACCGTCCCCTCCTGATACGTCGTCAATGGAGTCACGGGATCGCCGACTTCCACCGATCGGCTCAGGACGTACCCGTCGATCGGCGCTTTGATGATCGACTCGATCTGCGTGTCGTCGATTTTGACGCGGCCGCTTTCAATGAGGGCGAGACGCTCCTTCGTGATCTTCAGGCGAAGTTCCGACCCCTCATACAATTGAGTGAAATCCTCCCATTCCTTGTCGGAAATAAGGCCGGACTTGTGGAGCTGCTCCTTCCGCACCATCTCCTTCTTCACATTGTCCATCTCCACCTGGTTGAGTTGCACCTGGCGCTTTGCGTCAGCCAATTCCAGCGGCGTCGGGTCGGGCTTGACCTCAAGCAGAGGCTGCCCGGCCTTCACGTAGACTCCGACATCGGTAAAGATGCGGCTGACGACGCCGGAGATCTTGGATTTCACCGAGATCTCAAATTCAGGCTCGATCGTTCCCACGGCCAGGGCTTTGTCCACGATCGTCGCACGCTGCACCTTGACCTTGGCAAGCACTTCATCGCTGCCGGACGATGAGGTTCCGAGGAAGAAGTATGCGGTGCCGCCGACAACAACGACAGCGGCTCCGGAAAGCACAAGACGCTTTTTCATTTTTGGTCCCAAAGGCGTTTCGGTATTTGGAGGAATGAGAATGAGAGAATGTTAGATCGTGAGAACGGCTGTCGCGTCACATCGAACGGAGCCGGATATTCCCTTTCTCGCTCTTGATGCTGAGGTCCGGTCCCCCTCCGTTGACGTCCGTGCGAAAGCGTTCGTCGTCTCTGTTTCTGCGATCGCGATGTCGTTCAAGCGGAAAATTCGTATCCAAGTCGACGCGCCGCCCAAGGTCCGCTCGCAGGCTAAAGCCTTCCTTATCGGGTACGCGGACGACGATCGTTCCTTTGTATGTCTCGAACCGACTTGCACCGTCGATATCGGCGAATTCCACGTCGATGTCTCCTTTGTACGTCTCCAGGTCGACGGCGCCGTGATGATCTGTAACGGACAGTTCACCCTTGTACGATTCGAACTCAAGGTCTGAACGAAGGCCGGCGATCGTGCTTTCTGACTTGTAATCCTTCACCTTCAACTGTGCACGTGCAGGCATTTTGATCGTGTAGTGCACCATCGGCAGAGTCCCGTCGTCGCCGTCAAACAGGTCGAAGAAACTCCAGCTCTTGTCGACCATTCGGTAATCTGTCTTTATGCGAACGATGTCGTCGTCAGCATCAAAGCGGATGCGAGTGTCCTGCACCTTCTCTTCCTCGTGTCTCCTGTCATGTCCGTCGGAAACGATCCGGACATGGACCTCAACCTCCGGTTTGTCCCACGTGGAAACGTCGATCGACCCTTTGTACGTGTCAATGATGACCCGACCTTTGGCGGAAAGGGGGAAGACCTTTGACTCTTCACGGGAAGGCTGGGCAACAAGAACACATGGAAGGATACATAGAAGGAAACGACGAAGGAGCATGGATGTGGTCATGGCGGTCTCCGAGTGGGGCAAACTGCTTCGGTGTTACGGCAGATCCGGGGGTTGGTTGCGGACAAAGGGCCCGAAGTTGTTTGACTTCGGCGGTCGAGGAAAGGTTGTCGGAAGAGTTCGGTAAGGTTGGACCGTGTTGGAGGAAGGCGAAAAGCGAAGGGATTTCCGCAGGGAACAGCACCGTCCTCGTTGCCCCCAGCCGGGGACGGCACAGGTGCGATTATCAATCCCGAGAAATCAACGAATCGGTGAAGGTCCGTATCCGGTCGAGGTAATCCTTTCCACCAACCCAGAAGGTGTCGTTGTGTCCGGCTCCAGGGATCAAATAGAATTCTTTTGGTTCCGGAGCTGCTTCGAACAACTTTCTTCCCAGCATGGGCGGAATGATCTCGTCATGCTCGCCATGGAGATGGAGGGAAGGGACATTGACCGTTCGGATTTTCGATTCCGAATCGAACGACGTCTTCATGACCCAACGCACGGGCAAGTAGGGATACACGGCTGCTGCCACATCATATGCGGACGTGAATGTCGCTTCTAGGATCAATCCGGCGGACGGGCGGTGGGTTGCGAGGTCTACAGCTACTGCCCCGCCAAGACTGCTCCCCCAGAGGAGGATCCGGTCCGCGGGAATTCCGAGCGAGCGAACGTGATCATAGGCGGCGCGTGCGTCG
>MHAK01000031.1:7694-8028 GCA_001802945.1 Ignavibacteria bacterium RIFCSPLOWO2_12_FULL_56_21
CATAGGCGGCGCGTGCGTCGCGGTATACGCCGTCTTCAGAGGGATTTCCCTCGCTGCGGCCGTATCCCCGGTAATCGAAGGCAAAGACGGAAAGCCCTATGCTCTTCAGCAGACGCATGAGTTCGATTCGGTGCGAAACGTTGCCGGCATTTCCGTGGGACATGACAACGGTCATCCGGTCGGGCTCTGCAGGAGCATACCATGCGTGAAGCCGAACGCCGTCCTCCGTTGTGAAGAATTCGTCGCGGCCTCCGACGCGCGCAGGCAACTCTTCGTACGGCCCGTGAGGATACGGTGAGGGGAAGAAGATGAACCGGTCTTCGAAGATCATGAT
>MHAK01000032.1:0-594 GCA_001802945.1 Ignavibacteria bacterium RIFCSPLOWO2_12_FULL_56_21
GGTCAGTGTTCTACAATGCGCCTGTAGCTCAATTGGATAGAGCATCAGCCTACGGAGCTGAGGGTTGGGGGTTCGAATCCCTCCAGGCGCACCAGAGTGAGATCCCGCCCAATGGCGGGATTCTCAATTCGGCCATGGACTTGGTTTCGGTCGCTTCCGGCGACCTCACTAAGTCCAGCCGAATTGGAAGTTGGGGGTTCCGCACTCTGAGCGAGTCCCGATGTTTTGTATCGGGACGAGTCGAAGGGGATTCCCTTCAGGCGCACGAAAAAACATTCTTAATCTTGGGGAAACCGCGTTTTTGCGCGGTGAAACAGACAGAGGGTATTGTTGGAGTTGCTCCGCCGCACATTTGGCGCACGGTACACTTGCAGCTTGGCACCGGAATTCGTAATCTTCCACACTTCACATCCGTTGTGGGGTCTTTTTCTTTTCGTTTCACTGGCAAAACGTGATCCGTTCACGTTCCCTCCGTCGCTGCTTGTATTCTCATTTCTCGGGAGGTCCTATGCACAGCTTCCTAACGGCACGATTCTTTTTCATCGCACTGTTGGCCGCCGTTGTTACGCTGACGAGTGCGCAGAAGAATCCGAA
>MHAK01000032.1:620-35066 GCA_001802945.1 Ignavibacteria bacterium RIFCSPLOWO2_12_FULL_56_21
AAGCCTGTGGGTCTGTCTTCACCGCTGAAAACCTTGGGCGAGCCTAATTTCTCCGTCGTGAACATCAACCAACTCACGACTTGGATACGGGCGGACGGTCAGGGAAACCACACGCCAAGCAGTGACAACGGCCTGTACTTCCCAAGAGGGACCGGCTCTGCGGTGTACGAGGACGGATTCGTATGGGGAGGTAAAGCGTATCTCGATGCCGCACATACGCAGCCGGCACCGTATAACCAGGTTGTTCGCGTGGGTGGAGGGACATATACTCAAGGCACCAGAGCCGGCTGGATCAACGGGACGGGTGCCTCGGCAGTCGCGGAGAACCCGTCGTCGCCTGCTGTGCGCGTGTACAGGATTCGCCGGGATTTTGCCACCATGCCTTTCACCGAACTCCAGCAGGATGCGGCGATCTTTTATGAAGTTCCTGTTGAATTCGTCTATTCCTTCCAAACGGATGCTGTTTCCGCGCAATATGCGCTCGACTGGAATGAATGGCCTGTATCACAGGGGGCACCGTACATCGAGCGAAACGGGACTCCAGGATATCAAGCGCCTCCGGCGTTCGGTCCCTCATTCTCGCCGGAGAGCCTCATCACCGGCCACTACGATGAGCCGGGGATCGCCGCCAACACCGAAGTTCCTGCGGACCAGGTCATGTGGATCGCATACAATGACCTGAATCGTTCAGCCACATTTGCGTTCGCAGGGTCTGAGCCGCTGGGGCTTGAATTGCAGGTGACCGTGTGGGCCTACAAACGGTTGGACTTACTCGGTAACGTGCATTTTCGGCGTCTCCGAATGATCAACAAAGGAGGCGTTGAACTGACTGCTGGCGGATCGCTCGGCTCGTTTTACATCGACAGCATGTACGTATGCCAATGGTCGGACCCGGACCTGGGCGATTACAGCGATGATCTTGTGGGATGTGACAGCCTGTTGAGTCTCGGTTATGTCTACAATGCCGGGAATGATGCGGTATTTCAGAGCTATCATATTCCAACTCCCGCCGTTGGTTATGATTTTCTGCAGGGCCCCATCGTTCCCTCTCCGGGCGATTCCGCCATCTTTGACCTCCGCAGACGCTCCGGGTTCAGGAACTTGGGCATGACATCGTTTGCCTATTTTTCGGCGAATAGTCCATACAGCGACCCGCAGTCCTACAATTACGAATTTGGCGCCGGTCGATGGTACAAAATGCTGAGAGGGTATGCTCCGACCGGATCGATGGCCACTGTCGACGAACCGTACGCGGTACCTCCAGGATATGATCCTACTCGATACCCGCTTTCAGGAGATCCCATTCAGCATACAGGGTTTCTTGACGGACTTGGGACGTCGTACTCGTTCGCACCGGGAGACCGTCGACTTCTTCTCAACACGGGGCCGTTCTCTCTCGCTCCCGGAGATACCCAGGAAGTCGTGACGGCCATTGTGGCGGGGCTCGGTGCGGATCAACTCTCGAGTATCGTCGTCATGAAATCAGTCGATGTCTTCGCGCAAGCCATGTATGACAACTTGTTCAGCCTTCCGGAAGTCCCCATCATGCAGCCGACCGTAACATTTCCCACCATCGCCGATGCAGAGATTCACATTACTGCCGACGACTGGAAGCACGCGTTCGACTCGATCCGCGTGAATATTCTGGACAGCGACGGATCCCCCGTTGCTGTCGTTCCATTGCTGGATGACGGTGCCCACGGTGACGGCGGGGCAGGCGACGGTGTCTTCGGTTCCTCGATCACCCTGGCCCGAAGGTCCACACCGCTGTTCGCGGCGACGCATTTCGTCGCAAAGGAAGGCTTCGCGTTTGACATTCCCCGGTTCGACGCCGGTATTGTCACGGCCGGCACTGTCACGCTTTCGAATCCGACCGTGTTTTTCGACAACATCGGGCACGACAACATTATCAGCCCCGATGAGTATGTGCACATCGGGGTGACAATTCACAACAACACGCCATTTGTTCTCCCGCGTGTGCAAGTGACATCGACCGAAGGTGCCGTACAACAAACCGCGGTGGTTCCACACATGAACGCCTGGGGCCAGGTGACGATGGTGTATGACCCGCGAACCGACGGGTCGTACTTTGCGCTCCATATTCCGTCGGGATGGAATCAGCCGACCTATGCCACTCATTTTATTATTGGTGACAGTCTCGGCAACACTTGGATCGATTCCGTGACTGTCGCCGTGGCAGCCCCCACGCCCGGACCGGCCACCTGGGATGCATCGCCAGGCCCGTTGGGAGGTCAGGTTTCATTCATGATCCTCGACTCTTCAGGAAATCTCTTCGCCTTCCCAACCCTGGGAGCGTATCGCTCGGTGAATGGCGGGGATTCGTGGACCAAGGTTGCCGGCAATACGCTGGCATACGCATATTCCGGCCATGCCCTCCCCGATGGATCATTGCTGGCTGCAGGTTTTAGAGGCATTTATCGTTCAACCGACCAGGGGAGTACATGGTCATTCAATCTACTCGATGGCCTTTACACCTCAGCTTTGGGCCCGGGAGGAGCGATCTATGCCTGGACATACCAGGGGATTTTGAGGTCTACCAACAGCGGTATAGACTGGACGATAATCTCTTCCCCCCCATTGTACCCCTACTGGGGAAGACCGGGCCTTGTTTTTGATAACAATGGAAGGATGTTCGCTTCGGGGTCCGAAGGGTTCAATCGAGGAGTTGTATATAAGTCTCTGGATTCAGGGAAGACGTGGTCGCCTTCATTCACCTCTACATACACCGGACTGACGATCAAGGTGAAAAGCGACAACACGCTGTTTTTCGGGACGGACTCGGCGCTCTTCCGTTCAACAAACAACGGAACATCATGGTCGACGATGAATCTCGGTGTGTTCCCCGTGCGGGTTGGCAGGATATTTTTCGGGACAAGTGGCGAGGTCTATGCCACCGGCAGCGGGGGTGACAGCGCCTGTTACACGTCAACAGACAACGGCGCATCGTGGGCGACCACGTTCGGCAAATACAACAGGGCACATGCGCTCGTGCGTGACAATGCAGGGCGGATTTTCGGCAGCGCCCTTGCAATGGTCATCCGCTCCACGGATGACGGCGCGAATTGGTCGGAATCGAGCAACGGCATTCATGGACTTTCCGTAAACGACTTCGCCAAGGTCGGCGGTGCCATCGTCATGTCCACCGACCGCGGCATGTTTAGGTCCACCGACGATGGAATCACGTGGGAGTATAGCAACACCGGATTCCCGCCGGGTTCGTCGAGCGTCTTTTCGACAACGGGTGGCGTTCTGTTCGGCTCAAGCGGCTGGAAGGTGTACAAGTCCACAGACGCAGGTCTCTCATGGACTCTCAGTGGTTCCTTCTCGGGTCCGACGATGTACGAGGCTGTGCTGACTGGCAGACAGGGGGCGTCGGGCACAGTATTCCTTGGCATGTCGAGTCCCATATTCCCCGGGACGCCGACCGGTCCTACGATATCCGCAAGGATCTTGCGTTCAACGAACGGCGGGATATCGTGGTCCGAAGTGTCGGCGGATTCGGCGACGTATAGCAACCGTATTGTCGACATGGCTTCCGACGGTTCGGGGACCATCTATGCGGCACGCTGGAACGGAGACATGGTTGTTTCCACCGACAATGGCAATAGCTGGTCAGTCCGCGCCGAATTCCATTTTATGTCTTGTCTTACGGTCGACGGTGCCGGTAATGTCTACGCCGGGAAGTTCGACGGCGTCGAGAAATCAACGGACGGGGGGGTAACCTGGACCATGCTGCCTGCGGCCGGACTCGTAGGCCAATCGGGACAACATCGCAGTTGGGTGACGGCTTTGGAAGTGGACGGAGCTGGAAATCTCTTCGTCGGAACGCAGGCGTCGGAATTTTCCATCTCAGACTACGGGTCCGGAGTCTTCCGCTCGTCCGACGATGGCGCTACGTTTACCAACATTTGCGAAGGCCTCGGGCTTGGCGGGCGGCCGTTCATCCAAGCGCTATCCGTTACGGCGACAAGCTATCTGCTCGCCGGGACGTATGGTGAAGGAGTCTTCCGCACGACGACGACAATAACAAACGTCGAGGCGGAGGAAATTCCGATCAGTTTCAGGCTCGATCAGAATTATCCGAATCCGTTCAATCCTACCACGAGGATCCGGTTCTCTCTGGCTTCACACGAGATCGTTCGGCTGACCGTCTACAACTTGCTCGGCCAGGAGATCGCCTTGCTCATCGACGAGCCGCTCCAGGCTGGGATCCACGAACGAGAGTGGAGCGGTCGCGATCGATCGGGCCGGGTATTGCCCAGCGGAGTATATCTGTACAGAATCGTCGCAGGCCCATTCACAGCCGCCGGGAAGATGATGCTGTTGAAATAGCTGGCGCAACTCCGTATACGGTGAAGACAGCAGAGTAACGCTCGTCGCTTATCTGATTCGACGAACAATGAGCCCCGGCTTCAGGCCGGGGTTTGTTGTTGGAAGAAGAGAATGAGATCTGTTTTCCGTATCTTTAGAACGCTTGCGAGTCATTGCGCCCGTAGCTCAACTGAATAGAGCATTGGTCTTCGGAACCAAGGGTTGGGGGTTTGAATCCCTCCGGGCGCACCAAACAAGGAAAGAGGATAAAGGAATAAGGAAAGAAGGAAGAAGTGTAAAGGTAAAAAGTAGAAGAGCGAAGATTGGTGTTGCCGGTAAACAGCGGTTCCACTCGCAGTTCATCCCCCGGGTCTGGCCCCATTTCCCCCATGTCTTTTCTTAGAGAGTTCATCATGAAGGCTCGCGACTTCTTCGTCGCCTATCCAGCTGTTCTGTCGGGGTACATTATCTACATGTACTTCTTCTTCTCCACTCTGGACTTCTACCAGGATTTCAAACGGCACACGCTTGATGCCTTCGACATCTACAAGAGTTTCGACGCCCTCTTGTGGATGTGGCTGCTTGCCCTGGCGCTCGTCAAGATCATTCAGTTCCGTGACAAGCTTCACAAGGAGCAAAAGGTTAGGATGGACCACGAAAAGCTCGTTGAGATGCAGAAATCGCATCTTGAGGCCATGCATCAGATCACGCGCGCGCTGCAGCACCAGATCAACAATCCGCTGACCATCGTCTATGCATACACCCAAAAGTCACAGCGAAAAGCGAAGGATGACCCGGAGCTGAGCGCATGGCTGAGCGAGGTTCGGACAGGTGCGGAGAGGATCAGCGCGGCCTTGAAAGACTATGCAGAGTCCAACAAATATTCGACGGTCGAAACACCGGTCGGCAAGATGGCAACACCGGGGGACGTTCGGTGAGCGTGCACGAACGGTGGATGCGGCTTGCGTTACGGGAGGCGGAACAGGCGCTTGAGCAAGAGGAAGTACCGGTCGGCGCCGTTATCGTGCACGAAGGGAAAGTGATCGCAAAGGGGAGGAATCAGATGGAGCGGTTGCAGGACCCGACAGCGCATGCGGAGATGATCGCGATCACCGCGGCGGCCGCGCACCTGCACTCCCGGCGTCTGGAACTCTGCACGCTGTACGTGACACTCGAGCCGTGTCCCATGTGCGCCGGCGCAATCGTCCTTGCACGCATTCCAACGCTGGTGTTCGGCGCGTACGACCCAAAAGCGGGAGCGTGCGGCACGCTCTACACCATCCCGGAAGACCCTCGACTCAATCACCGCGTTCACGTCATTCCGGGTGTCTGCGATACTGAAAGCGAATCGCTGCTGCGATCATTTTTTGGCCGTGTCCGTTCGGTCGGACCGCAGAAATCATATGACGTAAACAGCAAGAATGCCAAGACGCCAAGCAGGCCAAGACCTCCAAGATTTGGAAAAGGATCTTTCCGTAAATAATCTCTTGGCGTCCTTGGCTTTCTTGGCGACTTGGCGTTTGAAATGCGGGCTTTACAGGGGGAATTTACCTCAAGCTGCGTCCCTCACGACGGTGGACTCACGCCCCGCCGGCAGCCGCCTGGTCCAACTTTTCCGCCCGATCCGCCAGTCGCAGTTGTTCAATGAGCGCGTCCAGATCTCCGTCGATCATGCGGTCCAAATTGTGGGCCGTAAATCCGATTCGGTGGTCGGTGAGCCGGTTCTGCGGGAAATTGTACGTTCGGATCTTATCGCTTCGGTCCCCGCTTTTCACCATTGACTTGCGCTGCGCCGCCGCATTCCGATTCTGTTCTTCCAGCTTCATTTCATACAACTTTGCCCGCAACATTTTCAGGGCGCGCTCCCTGTTCTGAAATTGCGAACGCTCCTGCTGACACGCCACCACGATTCCTGTAGGTCTGTGCGTGATGCGTACAGCGGTCTCCACTTTGTTGACGTTCTGCCCTCCCTTCCCCCCCGATCGGTACGTGTCGAACTGCAGGTCGGCGGGATTGATCTCCACCTCCACATCCTCTACTTCGGGAAGCACGACCACCGAAGCGGCCGACGTATGCACACGCCCCTGGGCTTCTGTCTCCGGCACGCGTTGAACGCGATGGACGCCGCTTTCGAATTTCATCAGCCCGTAGGCCCCGCCGCCCGAGACCGCGAAAACGATCTCCTTGAACCCGCCCTTGTCGGTTTCGTTCCAGTCCATCAATTCGACCTTCCATCGATGTTTTTCCGCGTACCGGGAATACATCCTGAATAAGTCCGCGGCGAACAGGGCTGCTTCGTCCCCGCCGGTTCCTGCCCTGATCTCCATGATGAAATTCTTGGTGTCGTTCGGGTCCTGCGGAACCATGAGCAGCTTGAGGTCCTCCTCCATTCTCCACACCCGTTCTTTGAGAGAGGAATATTCCTCAAAGGCGAGACTCTTCATGTCCGGGTCCTGCGACGTATCCATCACCTCTCGGCTGCCGGCAAGCTCCCTGACCGCTTTGATATACACACGTCCGACCTTTGCGATGGGTTCGAGCGTGCTCAGTTCCTTCCCCAAATCACGGACAAGTTTTTGGTCGGCGAGCACTCCCGGATCGCCCAGCAACCTGTGCAATTCCTCACATCGGTCGAGTATTTTCTGAACCTTCTCGAGCATGGGTCAAACGGACGCGGCGGTCGTGTGCGAGGTTTGTGGAGCCTCGGCCGGAGCGGGGGACATTCCCAGTGCGGACTTCAGGGCAACGATGGCAACTTCGATCTGCGAATGGTCGGGCTCGCTCGTGGTGATTCGCTGCAACCAAAGGCCGGGGGCAACGAGCACTCGTCCCCACCACGTGGCGGCATGCTTCGCCGAGAATTTTATGACCTCATACGACAGTCCCCCGACGATCGGAATAAACGGCAGATGTGTGGCCAGCCGGACTACAAGCGTCAGTTCGCCGATCCACGAAAGCACGAACCAATCCAGGACCGCAAAGGAGAGAATGGCAACGAACATGACGATGAGAAGGAAGCTCGTGCCGCAACGGGGGTGGAAGCGGCTTTGAAGAGCTACGCTCGTGGGTACAAGGTCGGCGTTCAGTTCAAAAGCGAAGACGGCTTTGTGTTCGGCGCCGTGGTATTGAAACAGGCGCTTGATGTCCCGCATCATTGAGATCGCACCGAGATACGCCAGAAACAGCGTGATGCGAATGAGACCGGTGACCAGGTTGAACACCATCGCTTGTTGACTGAGGTCGAACAGCGTCGTCGTGAGATACAGCGGCGTGGCAAAGAAGATGAGGACGCCCATTCCCAACGCCAGCACAAGCGAGCCTATAAGCGCCCATTGCGATTGTTCCGTTTTCGGAAGCGGTGTGCCGTCGCCGTTCGACGGTTCCTTTTTCGCCTCCACTTCTTCCATCGCCACTTCCGCGGAATAATTGAGCGTCTTGATGCCGATGTACATCATGTCGACAAGCCCTACCGCTCCGCGCAAGATCGGCGTTTTCAACCAGGGGTACTTCTCGATCAAGGACCGATAGGGGAACTGTTGCACCGCGATCGTTCCGTCGGACCTGCGGACTGCCGTTGCCACAGACCCCGGCGCACGCATCATGACGCCTTCTAGGACGGCTTGTCCGCCAACCTGAAAGGGCTGATTAGCGTCATACTGCGGGTTGGTCGGAACCCACGAACGTCGATCAGATGATTGTGAGGACACGTATTCTCCGTCGTTGCATGTGCTAATATACGAAAGTGATGAGCCGTCTCAAAGACGCCGGCTATCGGGACGAGCCCGTCGTACGTTCGGAAAGGAGTCCTGCGAATTCGGAGACACGAACGATACGGAAGACAAAGAGGCCGACGACAAACACGCCGAAGAACCCGCATTTGACGAACAGCCCTCCGGGCTTGAGCGGTTCGGGGGAAAGAACAAAGTTCGCGGCAAACATGGATGCCGTCCAAACGACAGCCGCGCCCACCCTCTTCCATTCAAACTCGATCCTCAGATGTTTCTGACTGGCAAAGAACATCCAGACAGTTTGAACGACGTGGCCGATCAACGTGGCAAGTGCAGCCCCCATAATGCCAAGCTTCGGCACAAGCACCAAGTTTGCGGCAACATTCACCGCCGCCGCAAGGCCCGCAATGACCGGCACGATCCCTGTTCGCTTTTCCAAATAGACGCCGGTGAGAAAGACGACGTAAGCACCCGTGCAAGCATACGCCGCGAGGACAACCGGCACAATGGCGGTCCCATCCCAGTATGCCGGCGGAAAGAACGTGCTGTTTCCGAACGGAAGTCGGACAAGGTCATCCACGAACAGAGAAACAGAAAGGAAAATCGCAGCCATGAAAGTCACAAGATATGTGAATACGCGGGAAAACAACGCTTTCGCATCAGCATCCCGCGCATGCTGCAGGAAAAATGGTCTCCACGCATAGTCGAACATGCCAACGGCAAGCATCATAAAGATTCCGAGCCGGTAATTCAGTTGATAAATGCCCACCGTGGCGTCGTCAGTGAGCGCTCGTACGAGAGGGCGGTCGATCACTTGCAGCGCAATCCCGGCGAGCCCCGCAGGCATGAGTGGAAACCCGAATCTCCAGAGTTCTTTCCATCCGGGTGAGGGGTCTGTCGTCGTGCCCGCCCACGCGGTCCGCGTCGCGACAACAACGGCGCCAAGCGTGATGATCGATGCGCCGAGATTCGCCGCCATGACCCCCTCTGCTCCCCATCCCAAGCCGACGACGAGATAGACGGTTCCGACGATCGTCAGAACAATGTTGGACAGTTTCAGAATCGCAAACATCATCGGTTTTCGCTCGAGACGCAGCGCCGCGAACGGGATGGCCGCCGCCGCGTCCGCGGCCAAGATCCATGCCGCTAGCGTCACGAGCGCAGCTCCGTCGATTCCAAATCCAATCGCCACCGAGGCAGAACGTCCGGCAAGATGAACAATGAGCGACAGCGCCGCGGCCGGCAAGGCCGCCAGCCAAGCTTTTCGAAAGATACCCGACCGTTCCTGTGACGGCAGATCCGCGGCGAACCGCATGTACGCCTGTTCCATGCCAAACCCGTACACTACGGCGACAAAAGCGACATATGCATACAGTGTTGCTATGATGCCGTTTTCGGACGGCGTCAGCAGGTTTGCGTAGAGCGGAACGAGGAGGAAATTCAACAGACGGCCCACCACGGTACTGAGACCGTAGACTGCGGTCTCCTTGCCAAGGCGTAGGATGCGGTCGATCATGTGCGAGCAGCCAGGAGGGTATATCCGGCCGGCATAACGTGCGATGTCGTCACAGCACTACGAGGGAGGGGACGGAGGGTCCGGGAGAAGGACGGGAATGTCGTCCTTCACGGGATACCGCGTGGAACATTTCGTACACACGAGCACTTGCTGATCGGGTTCGTAGCGCAGATCTGCACGGCACTTTGGGCAGCAGAGAATATCGAGGAGGTCTTTGCTAAGCACGGCGTTGTCCGGGAACGTTGAGTGCCTCTTCAATGAGTTGGATCAGCTGGGCGGGTGCACGAGTCGGACGGCCGGTCGCGGCGTTCAGGAATGAATGGACAGTATATCCTTCCACGAACGGATCGGGGTCCCCTTCGCGAAACACCCGGTATTCAATGCGAATCTTTGCCACCGGCGCCTCCCGCACCGTCGTTTCGATCTCAAGGAGGTCGTCGTATGTCAGGCTCTTCTTATACTTCGCAAACGCTTCGATGACGACGATAAGGACACCTTGGCGTTCGATCTCGGCGTACGGCAGTCCGAGCCCCCGCAACATGTCTCCCCTGGCCTGTTCGAAATATTCGAAATAACGCCCGTGGTAAACGACCTTCATTTGGTCCGTGTCGGCGTACCGCACGCGGACCTTCGACACATGTTTCAACACGTTCATTCCTTCCAGGTACCCATTGCCGAAAACTTCGCGATGCGCGACTGGACGAGCTTGTCCGGCTTGATCTTCCTCAATTTCTTCAGCTCTTCCATGAGAATCTCTTTGAGCGTGGCCCCGGCCTGTTGAGGGTCGCGGTGAGCGCCTCCGAGCGGTTCGGGGACGATGCGGTCGACGATCCCCTGTTCGACGAGGTCGGGGGCGGTCAATTTCAGGGCTTCCGCCGCTTGTTCTTTGTAATCCCAGGACCGCCAGAGGATGCTGGAACACGATTCCGGCGCGATGACGGAATACCAGGAATTCTCGAACATCAGTATGCGGTCGCCGACGCCGATCCCGAGCGCTCCTCCGGACGCTCCTTCTCCGATGATCACGACCACGATCGGAACCGGCAGAAGGGACATCTCAAAGAGATTCTTGGCGATAGCTTCAGCCTGGCCGCGTTCTTCCGCTTCCAACCCGGGGTACGCACCAGGGGTATCGAGAAGTGTCACGATCGGTTTGTCGAACTTCACGGCAAGATGCATCATGCGAAGGGCTTTGCGATATCCTTCCGGATTGGGCATGCCAAAATTCCGGAGAATGTTCGTTTTCGTGTCCCGGCCCTTCTGATGGCCGATGACCATCACGGTGTCTTTCCCGAGACGGCCAAATCCGCCGACGATCGCCTTGTCATCCCCAAAATGACGGTCGCCGTGGAGCTCGACGAAATCGGTCAGCATCATGTTGACATAGTCGAGCGTGTACGGCCGGTCGGGGTGTCGCGCGAGCTGGACGCGCTGCCAGCGCGTCAGATTGCGGTATACGGAACGGCGAAGTTGATCCACTTTGTCTTCCAACTTGGTGATCTCGTGCGCGATGTCGAGATTGTCGGAGTATTTCCGCATCTCTTCGATCTTCTGCTCGAGCTCAAAGATTGGCTTCTCGAAGTCGAGGACAATTTTGGCCATGGTCGTTGTTCAGGTTGCCGAAGCGATCCGGCGACGGCGGCGGTGCAGTATGAAGGATTTGAACAGGATCTCCAGGTCCAGCAGGACCGATTGATTCCTGGCATAGGAGAGCAGAAACTGCTCGATCTCTTCGCGGGACACGGGGCGACCGGCGTGGAGCTGAATGAGCCCGGTCAACCCGGGTTTCCCGAGAAACAGACCGGGTATATACCCAACGGCCTCGGCTGTCGGACCAACAAGACTACAGCGACCTGACAACACATCCGGCAAATTCCGCAGGAAACTTCCCCGTCGCTTACGGGTCGGAGCCAACAAATATACGAAAGGATAGACGGTAATCAACAAGGCGGCAGCGACCGTCACGTCAAACACGCGTTTCGCAATTCTGCGTGAAGGCAATTCAATATTGTAAGCCACCTCCACCAAAGCCACACGTTCCAATGACTCGACGGACGCCTTGCCAATGAGCACTTCCATTGTTCCCGGGACGAGCTGGAACGATACCGGCAAACCGCTGTTACCCCCGATCATCGCAAACAGCTGCGTATTTGTGAGCACTCCCGGCGCAACGACCACGTCCGTCACCTTGTGACTGCGCAGGACCTTCCCGATCGACTCCACGGTACCGAGGACGGGCAGTCCGGCGACCGTTCCGGAGGAGGATGAGCCCGGCGCCGCTATGAGACCGATGACATCGATGCCGTCGGTTATGCGGGCGCGGAGCCGTTCGGCAACGGCCTGACCTTCGGGGCCCGTGCCCACGACGACCGTCCGTCGTCCAAAGAGCGTTGATCGACCGCCGGGACGGCTTCGTCCCATGATGCGAAACATCATCCTCCAGCCCGGGATCGCGATGCTCGAGAGAATGCCGGCGATCACCACCATGATGCGGCTGAAGGCGTATTCTTTGAAGAACGCAGTCAGTGCTGACAGAAAAATGAACGCCACGACGACGGCCGTCCATGAGCGCGTGACAGACATGGACCGGCGCGTATACACGCCCGCAGACAACAGGGTGGCGACCACGATGAGTGAGGGAATGATGTACACAGTCGGATACGCGCGGTCCGGGAAAAGGAACACGCCCCCCCGCCGCAAATATTCCGACGCAATGATCGCACAGTCGACGACAAGCGCATCGATGACCGCCGGCCACAGTCGGCGGAAATGGGAAAGTACGAACGCCGCGGCTGAGGCCGCCCGAATGCTGATCTTCAGTCCGACAAGCAGCCACTTTGGGTATTTGAAGTGCTTCCCGACGAACACTTGCATTGCTTCATAAAATGTCCGGATCTCATCCAAATTGCTCCGTCGGGTGCTCTCCCCTTTATAATGGATGATCGATGTCGCGTGCACATAGTTGATCTTCCATCCCGCCCGTTGAATGCGGTAACACCAGTCGAGGTCTTCACCATACATGAAGAACGCTTCGTCCAATCCTCCGACCTTTTCATACACGTCCCTCCGGAGGAACATGAACGAACCGCTGACGGCATCGACTTCGTACGATTCTTCTACACTTCGGTACGTAAGATTGTATCGACCGAACAATTTGCTCGATGGAAACAAACGGCTTAGACCGACAATCCTGGTAAAGGCGGTCCAGGGGGTCGGAAAACTCCGTCGGGCAGCAAGCTGAAATGTCCCATCCGGATTGAGGATCTTGCAGCCCGCCAAACCCACCTCCGGATGTTTCTCCAGATATGATCGCATGACACGCACCGTATCTTCCCGAACCAGCGTATCGGGGTTCAGGAGGAGCAGATATCGGCCTTTTGCCTTGCGCAGAGCGAGATTGTTGGCATGTGCGAACCCGCTATTTTCGTCGGAGACTATAAGACGGACGCGGGGAAATTGCTTCCGAATCATCTCGACACTGCCATCCGCGGAGGCATTGTCGACTACGATCACCTCAGAACGGACCCCCTGGAGCGAGGCACGCAACGAACGGAGTGCGTTTGCGAGGTATTCGCGAACGTTGTAGTTGACGACGATGACCGAGACGTCAACGATTCGGGGAGCGGCGGGGTGCGGCACGGAAGAGATTTCGCAGTTTCAATTTCCAGACCATCCAGGCGGCCTCATAGACGATCGACTTCGACATTTTCGACACGCCCGTCCTCCGGTCAACGAAGATGATCGGTACTTCTCCCACCCGGAAACCGAACATCCAGGCCATGTAATTTGTTTCGATCTGAAAGGCGTACCCGTTGGAACGGAGGGAATCGAGGTCGATGGATTCAAGGACGACACGTTTGTAGCATTTGAAACCGCTCGTCGCGTCGTGGATCGGCATGCCCGTGATGATCCGCGTATACAGATTCGCAAAGTAGCTCAGGAGGAGCCGGCGTATCGGCCAATTGACGACGTTGACGCCGGAAATGTACCGCGACCCGATGACCAGGTCGAAGTCCTTCATCCGGTCGAACAGACTGTTCAGCGCTTTGGGGTTATGGGAAAAATCGGCGTCCATTTCGAACACGTACGCATACTCCCGCTCAAGAGCATACCGGAACCCGGCGACATAGGCCGTTCCCAATCCCATTTTCCTGGGACGTTCGAGAATATGGATGCGTGAATTCTTCTTGCGGAGCTGTTTGACAACGTCGGCCGTACCGTCGGGCGAATTGTCGTCGACGATCAGCACGTCGAACGCGGCATTCTGCTGGAAGATACGCGGAAGAAGTCGTGGAATATTCTCGGCTTCGTTGTACGTCGGGATTACGACAAGAGCCTTTGGGGGCCTTGCCTCGGAACGTCCTGTGCGTCTCCCGTTCTGACGTCGTTGACGTCCCTGGTGCCGGTTGTCCGACGCAGGTCGCTGCGCGCTCACGTGTGTCCCCGCCGCATGATCATAACGTACAGTGTATTCAACAGGATCTTCAAGTCAAACCTCCACGATGCGTTCTCGATATAGAAAAGGTCATATTTCACTTTTGTCTTGACATCGTCTATCGATTCATCATACTTGTGTTTTACCTGCGCCCATCCTGTAATGCCCGGCCGAAAGCGCAGACGACGTTTATACAACGGAATTTCCCTGCTCAGTTTCTCGACAAAATAGGGGCGTTCGGGCCGCGGACCGACGAGGCTCATGTCTCCGATGAGTACGTTCCAAAACTGGGGCACTTCGTCGAGATGCATTCGTCGCAGCAGCTTGCCGACGCGCGTCACCCGCGGGTCGTTCTTGCCGGCCCACACGGGCCCGGATTGCTTTTCGGCGTCCGATTTCATCGACCGAAACTTCATGATACGAAACACCCGACCGTTCCGCCCGACGCGTTCCTGACGATAGAAGACGTTCCCCTTGGAATCGAGCTTGATGCACAGCACCACCAATATCCAGATCGGCAGTCCAGCGAGCAGAACAAGAGACGCCACGACCACGTCGAGGGAACGTTTGGCCGCTTCCTCCCATGGCGCCATGATCTGCGGCTGCACTTCAAGGAGAGGAACTCCGAAAATGGAGTGCACCCGCGCCTGGCCCGTGACAATGTCATAGAGATCGGCCATGATCTTGATGCCGACGTCCCGGCCGTCGCAGGAGCGAAGGATCGCAAGAAGCTGCTCATGCTGGCGGGAGTCAAGTCCAACCAGGATCTCCTTCACCATCTTCTTGTCGAGAATTTTTGGAAGATCTTCAATATCACCGAGAATGGGAAGATCATTGTACTTCCTCCGCCGCGATCTGCGGGTGCGGTGGTTCGGCCCGCGAGCTGCGACAAATCCGACCAGGCGATACCCGAGCGCGGGATATTTTTGGATCATGTCGCACAGCTCAAATGCCCGACGGGACCATCCGACAATGACCGTCGGACGCACGCCGATGCCTGCCAGCAACAAACGGCGCTGGACCATGCGCAACGTCAATCGTCCGACCGAAACCATGCTCCCGAGTATGAACCAGTACGCCAGGATCAACATGCGTGAAGTTGCAGGAGCGTTGGTCGCGAGGTCGTCCAGAACGATCAAGAAAAACAGCAGAAGGATTCCGATCAGCGTTGCCCGGATAACGGAAATCATTTCGTCGAGTCGGGACCGATCGTACCATTGGCGATAGAGACCGTAGAAGAAGAACAGACCGGACCAGTAGACCCAGAGCGCCGCCATCGGCAGGAAGAACTCGGGCTCAATGTAAAACCCAACGACGCCGGAACGAACCCGGAACGCATAGAAGAGCATGAATGCGGCGTTGATGGACAGCGCGTCGGCGCACCACGTCACGAATCGATCGCTCTGTTTCATCCGCGCCTCAGGATGTCGAGGATCCGTTCCGAAGCATGCCCGTCGCCGTATGGATTATCGGAAGGGTCGACCCGCGTTGGATGAGTCCATTGATGTTGTACCGACGCGACAATTCGGTCAACGGAAGTGCCGACGAGCTCGGAGATTCCCTTGTCGACGCTTTCGCGCCGTTCAGTGACATTTCTCATGACAATGCAATACTTCCCGAATGAAGGAGCCTCTTCCTGCAACCCCCCGGAATCCGTCAGAAGGAATTTGCAGTTCTTCATCAACGTCAGGAATTGCATGTAGGTCAGCGGGGGCGTCAGGAGGACATTCGGCACTCCCTTCAGGACCTCCTCTGCCGGTTCTTTGATGTGCGGATTCGGGTGAACGGGATACACAAACTGAGCCTCCGCAACTGTGCGGGCGCATTCTTTGATGGCGGAGCAGATGTCGCGAATTCCCGCCCCAAAACTCTCGCGTCTGTGGGCCGTGATGAGAACGAACGGCGTGCGAATCGCTGGATGCACTTCCCGGACATTGTTCAGGTCAAACGTGCCGTCAATATGCTTCAGTGCGTCGACGATGGTGTTACCTGTGACGTGAATTCCGGCGCCAACGATCCCTTCGTGCAACAGATTCTCTTTCGCACCCGGGGTGGGACAAAAGTTCACGCGCGCACACGTCGAAATGACGCGGCGGTTGAATTCTTCCGGGTATGGTTCGTCGAGATTGAAACTCCTCAATCCGGCTTCCACGTGGGCCACGGCAATTCGCATGGAAAAGGCGCATAACGCAGCGGCGACCGCCGTCGTGGTATCACCTTGTACGACCAGGACATCCGGCCGCCGCTTGTCTATGACGGCCGGCAGAAGCTCGAATACCCGGCGGACAACGTCGGTGATCGTTTGGTCCTCCTGCATGATCGCCAGGTTGACATCCGGCGTAATGCCAAAGGTCTCAACGGCCTGATCCGCCAGATTCTTGTGTTGTCCGGTAAGGCAGAGCGTTATATTCAGCCCATCGGTATGCTTCACGCGAGCCTGAAGCAGAATCGGCGCGAGCTTGATAATCTCCGGCCGAGTTCCGGCGATGAAGAGAAGGCGTTTCATTGCGCCACAACATGCTGCGTCGATTCTCTTCGGAGGATCTCCCGAAACTTGTGCAACGACGGCTCAACACGATACGTCGACTCCGCCGTTCGTCGGGCCCTCATCCCCATGTCGGCCCTGAGGGAAGGGTTGCACCTGGCAAGGTCGATCGCCGCGACCAGTCCATCAATGTCGTCCGGGCGAACGGTCCATCCGATCCTCTCTTCTTCAACAACGCGGGCCAGCTCCGAGCGCTCATCTGTTATCGCAATGATCGGCTTTCCTGCGGCCATGATGTTGTACATCCTGCTCGGAACGGATATGCCGTACATGCCCTTGATCATGGAGATCAGAGCCACGTCGCACGCGTTCAGGAGTTCATTCTGATGCCGTGCATCAAGGAACTCGAGCAATGTGACGTTGGGAGCCTCACCGTCCGCACACGCTCGTTCTACAAGTGCGCGCTTGACACCGGCACCCGCGAAAAGGAAATGAACGTCGGTGCGATTCGAACAACGCCGCGCGCATTCGAGCAGACTTTCAATGCCGTGTGTGCGTCCCATCGTGCCTGCATATTGCAGTACGAACTTGTCGGCGAGCCCATATTCCCTGAGAATGGAGTTTTCGCTTCGTTTTGACGCCGTGATCCGATCGGGTTCGGACCAGTTTGGAATTACCCACAATCCGGTACGGCGGTTCCGCATGTAGTTCTCGACAACGTCTTTCATGTCTCTTCCGAGAACAATGACGTCACTGACGTTCCCAAACAGCCATTCCGTAATCCGTTGCAGGAGACGGTACATTGCATCGTTCTCGCGAAGAATACCCGTAGGAAGTAGTACGTCCGGATATATGTCATGTGTCAGCACGACACACCGGGCGCCGCGAATCGACGAAGCAGCAGCACATATGAACGGCAGGACCGGCGGGTTTGTCACCACGAGAACGCGGTCAGACGACTTTAATCGAGTGAGAAGATGAAGAAAGACCGGAACACTGATGGTGAAGAGATTGACGAGTCGGAAAAGAAGAACAG
This sequence comes from Ignavibacteria bacterium RIFCSPLOWO2_12_FULL_56_21, assembly GCA_001802945.1. Taxonomy (GTDB): domain Bacteria; phylum Bacteroidota; class Ignavibacteria; order UBA10030; family UBA10030; genus 2-02-FULL-55-14. Next base: position 18,153 of record MHAK01000032.1, read on the forward strand.
ACTTGTCCATCCTGCTGGAAAGAAATCTCCGTATCGTCACGCCTCCGTGCACCTCAACTTTTTGTACGTCTCGCTGCGGCTCGAACTGGACCGTCGGGAAGGCGGAGAGTACGCTCACTTCAAAATCCTTCACCAGGCCTTCGGCGATGGAGGTCATGATCCTGGACGTTGCCTGAGCGTCGGGATAATACAATTCCGACACGATCCACAAGCGGGGCTTCATACTTTCTTTTGGGAACCGCCTTTCATAAGGCTCATACCGTCCGCAAAACCCCGCCAAAGTGCAGAGATCTGTTCCCAGGCGTTCCGGGGACCCTTCAATCCGTTCGGCAACTGGATGGCACTCTTCACGATGACGTTCGCAAGCGTGAATGCCACAACATACCATCGATAGATCCGCACGTCTTCAGAGAATGTAAGCAGCCGATTTCGCGTATGGTAGTAATTGTACAGCTTCGTATAGGAACGGATGGACGTGCCTCCGCCGCTCTTGTGAAAAACAACGCCGAGAGGTGTATATCCCATCCGAAAGTGCTTCACGACGCGTCGGGAGAATTCCACGTCTTCAAAATACATGAAATAACGCTCATCCAGGTATCCCGCGACTTCAAATACTTCCCGACGGACGAGAAACAGAACCCCGCAGGCAAAATCTACAATTTCTTCTCTTCCGTTTCGGAAATACCGCTCGATATACCCGCCTTTATTCATACCGGTGCAGAGCCACCAATTGAACCTTCCGGCCCCCGCAAAAACTTTGTCGCGCCGCGATTGATAATGGACTTTGCATGTAGCGACACCAATCGACCGGTCTTTGTCGAAGAGGGCAATCATCGGCAGGAGGAAATCCGGCGTCACCGTCACGTCGTTGTTCATGACCAGAACGTACTCGGCCCCCTGCGCAAGGGAATGTCGAATTCCCAGGTTGTTTCCGCCAGAGTAGCCTGTGTTCCGTGGTGATTCGATCAACGTGAGGCCGGGGAATGCACCATGTAGTTGCAGGACAGAATCGTCCGTCGATGCGTTATCCACAACAACGATCTCCAGCACCGGATCGACCACGCTCTGCAGTGAGCGAATACATGCGATCGTATCCTCCGCACCATTGTAGTTCAGGACGACAACATGGACTGGAAGCTTGGCCATTCTTCTTTGGATGTAGACAGTGTGTCCAATGTCAGGTTGTGCGAAGTTGCGAAAAATCGCCCCTCAGACCCGCGACGGTTCCACGGACCACCATGACGCATTTCCTGAATCGGTGTCGCTCAAAGAGGATCATTTTCGTCAATCGACCTAGTTGAAGCTTCGACTCATACCGGAAATATTGGGGAAATTGGTCGCGGTAGCGCGAACGCAGATATACCCGGTTGCGGGCCTGATAGAAATACCGTTCCGGCGAATGATGCGTCGGCCGTACTGTCCGTCCGAAGAACTTCCGAACAGTCATGTGGCCAAGCGAATGGTGGAGTATTGCCGTTCTCAGGCGAACGACCTGATATCCCCTGCTCTGCAACCGAAAACAGTATTCGTCGTCGACATAATCGATGAACAACTTTTCGAGGAATTCTCCGGCATCGCTGTACGCGGCAAGGTTCAGAAGACTTCCGGATGTCATCGTTGTTACCACCTTTTCAATGTCGGGCCCCATCAGTGTTTCAGGTGCGTTGCGGTCCATGTGGAAAGGCGTGACGAGTCCTGCTTTGGGGTGCCCCGAAGCATACACCACGAGTTTCTGAACCATTCCCGGAGTGGCAGCGCTGTCTTGATCCATGGTCAGCAGAAATGAGCAACGGCGGCGGAGCGCAAGACCCGCGCCAATATTCAGCGCCGCAGCGATACCCAGATTGCGCCCGTTTGAAACATACTCGACTCCCCTCATTGCCGCGATCGTCGCCGTCAACTCCCGTTCCAAGTGCTCGGAATTGTCGACAACAAACACGTGATCGACCTGTTGACGATATGTCGACAGATTCTCAAGAAGTATCGACGAGGGATGATAGAGTACTACGACAGCCGCGACACCTTTCATGGCAGCTCAGGTCAGGAGCAACATAGTGCAAGCATCGACGATCTTCCTGGTGTTTCTTTCTGCATCGAACCCGACGAACGACTTCTTCTTTCCCGCTTCTCCCAACTTCCGACACAGTCGCTCGTCCTGCAAGAGGCGCAAGATCGCCTTTCCACATTCCTCGGAGTCGCGAACGGCGTAGAGAAGTCCATCAACGTCATGGGCAATGAGGTCGGCCATGTGCTCTGTCCTCGCGGCAACGACGGGTTTCGCGTGGGCCCATGCTTCCACCACCGGTCGTGAGAAATGCGATTGCGACGAAGGTGAAACGACGATATCCGAGACCGAGATCAGGTCCAAAGGATTGGAAATATTCCCAAGCATGCGTATGAGGTCGCCAGTACGGAGGTCGTCTACAACCTTCATGCATTCGCTATAGTATTCGCGAACTTTGGAATTCCCGTTCGAAAAATCTTTTCCCGCTATTACAAACTTCACGTTCGGTGACCGAGCTGCAACGAACCTGGCTGCCCGCAGAAAATCGATCGAGCCTTTGATCTCCTGGATTCCGCCCAGCATCGCAACAATCTTTGCGGATGACGACATGCCGAAACGGCGTCGTATTTCATCCGGGTCGGCATCGAGAGTCCCAATCTTCGGGACGAACTCGCCCACTACATTGACCTTATGGCGATCCCCTACACCCGGCCGCAATTGGCTGGCCTCTCGTGCGGTTATGGCAAATACTTTCCGATTGCAGGCCAGGACAAGACGTGTAAGGGCATACTTTCGAAAACCGAACGTCCCTTTCAACATGAGACTACGAATGTGCATGACCGAGGGAACGCCCATGAACCACGCCGCAAGCGACGCCTGGACTGCGGAATATTCATTCACATATACAACGTCCGGACGAATACTTCTGATCGTCTTCATGACGATGACAAGGCCCGTGATAAACTTGATCACATCCTTGACGATCATCAGAAAGCCCCGCACGGAAAATGGCGAGTCGGTGTAGACAAAATGGACGCACATCGTTATGGTCGTGACCGGTCCCCATACCCCGTCGATGAGCGTTGCATGTTCCTCCAGTTTCGCCCTTGCCTGAGGTTCCGTTTTCCACGTCAGCACGAATACATCATATCCCTGCAACCGGAAACCCCGGACCAAATATTCCATGCTCACCGTGGAGCCGTGGCGGCCTTGGTCTTCGTCGACAAAGAGAACTCGTTTACCCATGTTCTCCTCGTCCCCTCTTCCTGAGATGACGAATAATGGGCATCAACACTCTCATGAGAGCGCGTCGCAAATGATGCGGTGCATTCGCTTGCCCGTCGTCTCCCAATTGAAGGTCATTTCATACGCGTGCCGGGCTTCGTCACGCAATCGCTGATGCCGCTTTCGGTCGAGATGGCCTAGAATGAAAGCGACATATTCGTCGACGCTGTTCTTTTCAGCAAGAAAGCCGTTCTGTTCGTGAGCGACGATCGAACTGGGTCCTCCGGTCTTGTTCGTAAGAACCGGGAGTCCATGCGCAAACGCCTCACAAATCACGACCCCGAAGCACTCTTGCTGAGTCGGAAAGATAAAGAAGTCGGCGGACGTGAAAAGTCCGCGAAGCACCTCGGCGTCTCGTGTATTACTCTTGTCAAGATACGGTTCAACAACGACGCGCGGATCTCCCTTGACTTCCGAAGGGTCACAGCCGACAATGTACAGAGCGGCCCGAACGCCGTGATCGTTGAGCCTGCGGAGGACCGCATAAGCAATGCTCCCTCCTTTCCGTTCCCAATCCTTGCCGACAAAGAGCAGGCGGAGCGGGTCGCCCACGCCTTTCTTCAGCTCTCGCCGACTCGGAATGTCGGTGACGTTTGGGCCGAATGGAAGAACGAAGACGCGCTCGGAGGGAATGCCGTATGTGCGCATGGCAGATTCGGCCGCCCATTCTGAGGCAAACACGAGTCGTGCGGCACGTTGATATGCCGTTCGTTCCATCCGATGACCGTCGACGATGGAGGCTTTGCTCAATCTCGTGTAGTAGTAGCCGATCATTGAGGCAAAGGTCGCATCAGCATAAACGATCAACGGAACATCCGACGTCATGTAAGCTACGGGAATTGTGCCGAGCGCCACGATGACGTCAAACGTGTTCCCCGACATGCGGCTTTCCACTTCACGCGCATATGCTTTGCCCACACGTTCCGTACGTTCAACGCTGTAATCGCTGCGAGCAAATGTGTGGTATGCCTTCCGCACAATGCGATCACATATTGTTGAAGGATCGCGGAGCGTGCCAATATATGTGACGTCTCCAACATGCCGTTCCAGAGTTTTGCCGATATAGTACCCCAATCCCGACCATTGGTTCACGTCCCGGGCGTCATACGTTGTCACACACGCAACCCGGAGCCGTTGTGCCCTGGGCATTGTTGATCGATTCGGTTTCATGAGTGCGCGAAACGGATCCCCGTGGCCCGGGAAAAGTCGATGCGACTACCGATGTTCGGCACGACGTGATCCTTTGAGTCGACGGACAATTGATACGAATACTTTTGTCAAGCGAAACGTACGGATGTACTTTGCGAGCAAGGACCTCACTATCGGACCGGTAAGGATGATTCCGTGTGACCTGTAGACCCTGTATATTTCGCCCACTTGCCGTCTGGCAAGCGCTGTACTTTTTGTTTCGCCGTAATGGCGATAGTAGCTCAGGTTTCCTTCGAGATAATGTAAGGGATAGCGTTTCCCAACGCGAAGGAAAAAATCAAGGTCCATCACCAGGTGGAAGCTTTCATCAATGCCACCGAGGCGCTCCATCACTTCTCGTCTCCAAAAGGAGCTCGGCTGGCGAACGATATCGGGGTTCGCAATCAGTGAGTCGTAGGTGATCTTTTCTCCGGTATACTTGTTCAACGGACGCCCAAGTTTGTCGACAAATGTCAGGTCACCATAGAGGAACATGCAATCGGGATGATCCTTGAAGTACGCGATGATACGGCCGAACACATTCTCCTCGTAGTAATCGTCCGCATTCAACCACGCCAACACATCACCCGTCGCCATCGCAAATCCTTTGTTGATCGCATTACCCTGACCCGAGTCCTGTTCCGACACCCATCGCACGCGTGGGTACTTCTTCAAGGTTGCAAGCGTCGAATCAGTCGAACCGCCGTCGACCACAATATGCTCAATGTCATCATGGTCCTGATTCGCCACCGAACGAATCGTATCTTCTATGAATTCGCCGTGATTAAAGGACGGAGTGATGACGGATATTTTCATGCCGCCTACATTAAAGTCCGGAGAAACAATACACCCGCAAGACGCGGTTCGAACTTGGGGATTTCTGATGACCCTCCCCTATCTGCATAAGATCACAGCCGACCATTTTGAGAGCAATGAATTCCCTCCGAAATATCGGGCAATATCTTTCCGGGTAACCATTCCAAAAAGCCTGTATTGGAACAACGTTACACCCATGACTACGATTGGAATGCCGGCCAACTTCCATGCATGTGCATCGACTAACTCCGAGAAGCCATTTCCAAGCGCACATGCGACGAGAAAACTCGCGCACAGATACGCTGTTTGCCTCCAGGAATCCAGAATGAGGCTGTTCAAATAGCGATGCTGATAGTAGACGGAAACACCGCATGACGTGAGAATCGCGGCCACGTTCGCGGCCACAACCGCGTAATATCCCAGCCACGGCAGGAACAGGAAAAAAGCACCCGCGTTGACAACCACGTTAATGGCTTGCAGAACCACAGTTTTGGAGGCGTACCCTTTGGCCAACAAGTACTGGTAGTTGGGGGTCACGGTAAAACTGCCGAGCAAATACGCAGAAACGACGCACGCCACCGTGATCGCAATTGTGTCAACGTGCGAATCAAACATCATGCTTATCAGCGGCTTCGACGTTAGCAGCACGATCCCGACGAGCGGCAGAACTGCGTAGAGTATCTTCTGTTCCACGTCGTGAACGATGTCTCGAACTCTCTCGGGGTTGCTCTCCTGAGAAAGAAGAGGATAGATCGGATACACGAGTTTCCCCACCATGCCCATCACTTGGTTCCGGGCGCGAACGCCGATATCGAACAACCCCACTTCAGTGACCCCCAGAAAGCGCGCCACCAGGATCTTCGTGAGTGGTTCATAGAGAAAGCTGATTACACTTCCAGAATAGATCTGCAACCCATAGCGGAGCTGTTTCTTTGCCGCCCTCACGCCATTGGAAGCGAAGCCGGATATCGACAGACCTCCCCACGCGCGAAGAGAGCTTGCAACGACAATGCAAAACCATACGAGCGTCGACAGAAGTGTCGCCACGGCGACACCCTGGAGAGAGTAGCCGAGAGAAAGTGCAACCAAAATCAAACCCCAGTACACGGCGTTATTCAATGTCTGGTAGATATTGGTCAGATACACTTTTTGCATGGACTCCAGGATCGCGGCGAAGATCTGGCCCGAAAGCAGGAACACATTGCTGACGAGCATAGCGACGAACAACCATTCAGCGTCGACGATCAAGCGAAAGGGGATGTTGAATATATTCAGGAGAATGGCTTCGCGAAAGATATACCCAGCCGCTGTCAACGGAAGGAGAATGACAAGCAAAATGATCAAGCTTGCAAGAATGTCATGGTCCGATTGCCTGCTCTTGCCCTGTTGGGCCAGAAAACGAACAAGCGCGGCATTGAGTCCAAGATTCGTGAACGTATTGACGTTGCCGACGAGCGCAACAATGGAAAAGACTCCATACACTTCGACGCCCAACTTTCCAACAAATGTTGGAATCGTGATGAATACGAGAAGTGTGCTGACAATGAGCTGGAGTGCACCCGTCGCAGTGCTCTTGACTAATATGGCTCTCAAATCCGAGACGCCTTCCTGATCACGGCAAGGAGATGATCGTTCGCCACGTCAATATACAACCGCCGATGGAGGTATGAATCCTTTGGGGTCATACATAAAAGGACAGCTTTGACGACATTCTTGATGAGTTTCCTCCATGCGATTCCTCCGTAGGGATCCCTGTACCGGAAGATCCGGTCCACGTGCAATTCCGCTTTCTTGCAGGCGTAGTCCAAGGTCCGTTTGCAGTAGAAGGACCGGTGCTGTGGAAGATGAATGTAGGCCCATCGGTCTTTGCAGTGATCCGCAAGCCATGAACCGGAATCGCCGGTCTTGACTACAAGAACCGATGTCGCGCTCATGGCACTGGCGATCTTTGCAAGAAGGAGGGATGGATCGTCGAGATGCTCGATCACGTCGAGTAACAAAAACACCTCGGGTTGCATGCCGGCAGGATTTCGTTCAAAATAACCTTCAAAGACCGTGGTCAAGCCGTATTTTGACCTGGCGTGTTCTGCGGCCACATGCGAAGGTTCAACACCGTATACCTTCGCCCCCCGATTTCTCAGTTCATTCAAGACCTCCCCTGTAGCGCAACCGATCTCCAGAATGCACACCCCTTGTACATCAGGATAATCGGGCTGAAGACATGCGCAGATTTCGTCGACCTCCGACGAGCGATTATAGGCAAATACGAGGTACGCATCCAAGTCCAGACTTTCATAGTCGGTCTTTTCTCCGACCTTGAACAGAAAACCACATCGATTGCATTCGTACAGCGCCCACGCAGATGTTTCCGACACCAACCGACACGGAGAGTTTCCGCACACGGCGCATGACGCGTCGGTAGCCGTCATACGTGCGGAACCTTTTTGATGAGTCGCGCAGGATTACCGCCCCAGATCTCGCGTGCCGGCACATTCTTTGTGACGACCGACCCTGCCGCAATGATAGCCCCTTCCCCGATGGATACCCCTTTCAAGATGAGAGATTGAGCACCAATGAAAACGTCATCGCCGATCGTAATCGGCGCGTTTTTTATCTTGCTGATGTCGTGCCTCCGCCGGGCGTCCACTTCTTGAGGATGAAAATCGGTATCCCAGATCGACACATTGCCCCCGCAATTGACATAGCTCCCGATCACGATTCGCGTTGTGCAGTATATAGATACGCCGGAGAAACCGGAATGGTGCCCCACGCGAAGTTCGCCATTCTCGGTGACCGCTATGGAACATTTCTTGAAGAGACCGACCGGGTTGTCCTTTGTCGTATTTCGAAAGATGGCGTGATCACCCACCCGCACCTGTGCCGTGCGCGCAAGAATCAATGTGGGAAGGCCGTCGAAGTAGATGCCCTTGCCAAAATGCGCCTGAGGAAATCTCGCGCGAAGGTACGCTGTAACGACAGTATCACGGAGATGGATGGAATACGTTCGTAACGAATTCATGACATGTGGTGTGATGGTGCACCAACAACCGCACTGGAATTGATCCTTCTGATCGACAGCATGCTTCCCAACACGATGCCGAAAAGGACTATGCCCTGGCCAAACAACCATGCATCCGAAAATGCCATGGAGACGGCACAATACACGGTCGCAATCGCGGCAACAAGAGCAAAGTGTTTACCTTTGGCGCTCGTAGCATTTCTGATTCCCCGAAAGGCACACGTCAACGCAGACCCAAGGAACACGAGGAATCCGGCAAAACCGATAATGCCCGTCTCCGCCAGCACTGCGAGATGGGTCTGATGGGGTGAATTTCCCTTGACATACAAATTGTAGAATGTGCGCGGGAACGCATAGTATCGATGGGAGGAATGGGGAAATGAATATATTCCAACGCCGAAGACGGGGTTTTCGCGGAAAGCATTGTATGCGGTCACCCAGATGAAAAGGCGGGAGATCAGCGAATTCCCTCCGACACCCGCATCGCTGACCACGAATTTCGACGGATCAACGAGGTCAACCGCGCGACTCTGGACACGAGGATTCAAGTAAACCGCAGTCAAGATCCCGACTGTGAGAGCCAGTGATCCAACGAGTGTTATGAAGAGAAGTCGTTTCCGCGTGTAGCCGACGATCTCAGGATGGACTATGAGATAGCAAGCAAGAACTACAAGCGTGATGATCGCTGAGAGCCATGTGTTGCGAGTTTGCGTTAATACGAGTCCAACGGCAATGAAGAACAGAAGAACAAGAAAAATGAACCGCGATCTTCCCCGGGTCACAACCACAATGGTTGCAGCAATGCAAAGTCCCAGTGCCACATAGTCAACGAACATGATACCGGCAAAACCGAAGGGCCGATTGTCCCCCGCCAACGAAAGCCGCATAACATCGATCGAATTCAGGAGAACCATGACAAGAAAGATTCCCGCCGCGGTGCGCACCGTTTTCAACGTGCGGAACCCCGCCGCGGTCGCATACATGACGATGAGAAAAGCGGCAATGTTCAGCAAAGAAAAGAGGCTGGTCCAGAGTACGGTGGTCTTTAACAAGGACGGTAGAATGCACAAACCGTAGATGAGGAGCGGAGTCGACAGAGGGTGAGTCAGGTCCCTCCAGCGAATCCCCTCACGATCCAGCAGGAAGGACACTCCAAATACAAAGGCAAACCAGACGGCGGAGCTGAACGCGGAAACATGAGCATTGACGAACAGGGAGACGATCAGGAAGAGAGTGGACCATGCAAAGCTCATCGTGGAAGCTATGAGAACAGCCAACAAGGGAAGGGCAATCAATGCCACGGGCTTCCCTCCTGCGATCCCCACTCCTGCCGAATACACTATGGCGAGCGACGAGGCGGCGACAAGCGCAAACACGAACTCCTGATACCGGTCCGGAGCTTCCAAAAGACCAGCGTTGTTCATCGTCACTTCTTCTTCGGATCCCACGTCCAGTGTCTCGCTTCGTCCAGGAGAGTACGCCAATACGGGTCACGGCTTTCCCGGAACGACCGCTGCACATTGAGCGCAATGAGCACGAGAACAGTAACGGAAAGCGCGCCGACGAGGGAAAAAATGGCCCTTGGCGGATAGCTTTTCTTCACCGGCGGAACTGCGTAATCGATCACCTGAAGTATCGGATAGTCTTTCTTCTCTTCGATCTTTGCCTGTTCATACAGGGGCATGATGTATTCCAGGAGTAAGCTGCCGATTTCCACTTCCCGATAACGTCTCAGGTATTCTACCGCGGTCTCGGGTAATTTGTGGAGAGCGATCATCGGCCCGCCGGGATCGCCTTGCGTTCTCATTTCCTTCAGCTTCTTCCTGTATTCTTCGATCTGGCCTTCGACTTCTTTGACCTGCGGCGACTCCCTGTCGAATGCACGTTCGAGAATTCCTTTTTGAAGTTCCTTCGCGGTCAATTCGCTTTCCAGCATCGTGTGCGCGGAAAGGATCCCCTCCAGCTGGGCCTTCGTGTCCAGCAGACCCGTCTTTTCCTGGTAGGCTCGCAGCGAATCCTCCGAAGCCCGTAGTTGGGTCCTGATTTCCGCAACCCTCTTCTCCAGGAACATCCTGCTTTCTCTTGAACTGCTCGCTTTCAAACTGACGATCATGCTGTTCATCTTGCGGACGACAAAGTTGGCCATGTCTGCGGCCCGATGTCTCGAATTCGCTCTCACGGTCACCAGAAACGCGGATTCCTCGGTTTCTTTGGTCAGGATCTCGTCGCGCAGTCTCTTGATCGCTTTTTCCATGTACGCGACATCGGTGGTATCCAATCCATACACTTCATGGAGCTTGAATTCGATGATCACACCTTCCATCATTGTTCTGCTGTAGATGATGGTCTTGTACAGGTCTATTTCCGTACCAACAGACTTCGAGCCAAGGTCCAACGGCAGACCCTTGATGCTCTTCAACATTCCCCCGAATCCATCAAGACCGAAGTCCTCGCGCGGAACGATCGTGGCAGATGCCTCGAATTGCTCTTCCACAAAGACATAGATAGCTCCATAGCATAATGCGAGCGATACAAGAAAAGTGGCGACAAGCAGTTCCTTCCGTTTGACCACGAACGCAAGGTGTTCCATCACGTGAAATCCCTCAGTGTCGGCCGCGGGTTGCGGAGTGTTTTGCTCAGTCGAGTCCGCCGTCATAAGGTGTGCACCTACTTCGATAATTGAGTGAAAACGAGGATGATAGTGGCGACAGCGCTGAAGACGCCAACGATCTGAGCATACGGCATGAATTCAGTAGCAAAGTCGCGTTCGATCACCTTGGGAACCCATACCGCATCTCCATCTTCGATCTCGGTCTGGTCCGGTTCCAGCCATTGGCGCGACGCACGCTTAATGATCACCACGTCGCCGGCCTTCGCATGGTCCGTGAACCCGCCCGCGGCGTCGATATATGCGTCGATCTTCTTCCCAGGAAGAAATTGAACGTGCCCCGGCGAGACGACCTGCCCGAACATATACACAGAGCCCGTACTTCGGGGAACGAGAACCCTGTCGCCGAATTTTACAAACGGGTCGTCGTTTGACCCGGGATTCGCAACAGCTCGTCCAAAATCAACGTTGACGCGCTCGCCAAAAAGCCTCAATTCTTCTTCTTGCCTGATGTAGACAGTGTCTTCCGGGTCCGGATTCCCCCGCATGGAAAGCAGGAGGTCTTCGCTTACACGCGATTCCGGGACCCTGCCCCGATGCAGCGTCGCCCCGGTCACCAGCGCATCTTTCGTCATTCCGCCGGCAATGGCGAGAATATCCGACAACCGCGTCGCCCCTTCATTCAGAGGATACATGCCGGGGAATGTGACCTCGCCCGATACGCTGATCATTTGTGCCCTGAGAATCTTGCGGGCCGTCGGCACCCACAAACGGTCGCCTGCATTCAGCCTCAAAAGTGAATCGTTGCCGGAAATGTCGAGTATCTGCGGTGCCTCTCCAAAACGGGCCAGCACAACGCTGTCCCTTCGCGCGCCCACGCGCAGCCCACGAGCAAATTGCACAAGGTCCCCCACACGGTCTCCCTCGATGAGTTCGAATTCTCCGGGTAACCAAACATCGCCGCCGATCGCAACGGTTTGCACATTACCTTCGAAGCTGTTGACGACGATCTCGTCCCCCTCAGCCACGTGGGGATTCCACCGCGGGTCGCCCGTCGCGGCAAATCTGTCCAGGTCGACCCTCTGCTGGCGTCCGTCCGATCGACGGAGAAGAATCGAACGCCGAGCCTGCGGTTCTGTTTTGAACAGTACTGTCGACACCCGATCGGAAGCGATGCCTTCATGAATTTGGGACACGCCGAAGGAATTTTTCACATAGACGGTGATTCGCCGTGCCATGGCAAGACTTACGGATACTGGAGTTCGGAGATAGCGCTCCGCAACAAGACGCTTGATCTGGCCCTGTGCCTCCTGCAATGTCAGCCCTCGCATACGGAGTTCACCCACCGATGGTATCAAGAGCGTTCCATCTATACCGACTGTTAGCGTAAACATGACGGAAGGTATGGAACTGATCTGAATCGCAAACTGGTCGCCTCCTCCGACGCGGTACGACGTGGGATCGAGAGGCGCATCGAGCGGCATTGGATTGAACACGAGTGGTTGACCGACCTTACGATCGCCCGATTCCTCAAGTGAACGTTCAGTAGAGACGGTTCGCTGAGCCACTGCCAACGAAGCAACGGCCATCCAGAGGCCGACGAAGATCGCAAAACTGCGCATGTTCATACCGAGATTCCGTTCATTGCCGATGCGGTAATGTTCTTCAGAGTGTCCGCGACGATGCTGACAATGCGATCCGCCGCCTTCCCGTCCCACAAATCTGGACTACGTCCGGCTTTGTGCCGCCCCGTCAGGATCGCCTCCACGTGAGGACGGGCGCTGTCGATGTTCGATCCGCACAATATGTTCGACCCCTCATCCACTGTGATCGGCCGTTCCGTATTGTCGCGAAGCGTTAGGCAGGGAACATTCAGAAACGTCGTTTCTTCCTGAATGCCGCCCGAGTCGGTCAAAACGAGCCGTGCATCCTGCAATAAACGCAGAAAATCCAGGTACCCCAGCGGCTCGATCAACTTCATGCGGTCGATCCTCAGCGCTCTCTCCAGCAGTCCGAATTCCGACATCATCTTTCGGGTACGCGGATGGACGGGGAACACAGTCGGGACACGGTCCGCGAAATCTTCAAAGAATTGAACGATCTTCTCCAGGCTCTCCTTCCCGTCCACATTGCTCGGCCGATGCAGCGTTACAAGCATATACGATTTCGGCTCGATGCCGAGGTCCTCCATGACCCGAGACCGCCGGGCCTTCTCCATGTAGTGCATGAGGGAGTCAATCATTGTGTTGCCGACAAGGTGAACCTTTCCTTCGGCGATCCCTTCTTTTCGAAGATTGGTCACACCGCTGGGCTCGCTGACAAACAGGAGGTCCGAGAGTGCATCCGTCACAATCCGATTGATCTCTTCCGGCATCGAACGGTCGTAGCTGCGAAGTCCCGCTTCAACGTGGGCAATCGGGATGCGGAGCTTGGCCGCGACCAGGCTGCAGGCGACAGTCGAATTCACGTCTCCCACAACGACAACAAGATCGGGCCGGAGTTGTTGGACGACTTTTTCAAATTCCACCATGACTCTTGCGGTCTGTTCGGCGTGAGAACCGGACCCTACGCCGAGATAGACATCGGGTTGCGGCAATTCAAGGTCTTCGAAAAACACCTTCGACATCTTGTCGTCGTAGTGCTGGCCTGTGTGTACTATGAGGTGCCGAACAGAACCTGCATAGTACCGGAACGCCCGATGAACGGGAGCCACCTTCATGAAATTCGGTCGCGCACCAACAACACTGATGACGGTGTTCACAGAACCGGGTTCACAATGAATGATGGAAGTTGTACGCTTCTATACGTCAGAAGCGTAGAGACGAGTGCCGTTGCTGTACAACGGCTGTCTGGCTGTAGCAATCGGCGGGAAGAAACCTTTGGTAGATGCTCGAGCAATATCAACCTACTAAAAACACCCCCGAATGTCAATGGAACGGCTACATGCGGTCCGGGGCAGAGACGCCCAAAATCGCCAGACCGTTTGCCAGAACCGTCTTTGTGCACGCACAGAGAGCAAGTCGGGCGGTTGAAATGTCCTTTTCCGGGACGACAACCCGATGGTCATGATAGAAGCGATGGAATGCCGTCGCGAGTTCGTGCAGATACGTCGGCACACGGTGGGGTTCGAGCGACTTCGCTGTGCCTTCCACGAGTTCCGGGAATTGCAGTATCTGTTTCATTAACGCGATCTCGGCGGGCGACTGCAAAACGTCGTACACGACTGCGGAGGGGTCTGTCGCTGGGTCGATCGCTCCCTCCGACATCGCGAACCGAAGCATGCTCGCAATCCTTGCGTGCGCGTACTGAACATAGTACACCGGGTTCTTGTCGGAATGCTCGGTAGCGAGGCTCAGGTCGAACTCAAGATGCGTGCCGTTGGAACGCATGAGGAAGAAGTACCTGACTGCATCTGACCCAACCTCGTCGATCAGCTCGTCCAGTGTCACGAAATTGGCGAGACGTTTGGACATCTTCACTTGCTCGCCGTTCCGCATGAGAGTGACGAACTGGTGAATGACCACCTTCACCTTGTCTGGGTCGAATCCCAGAGCTTTGATGCCGGCGAGCACATCGGGAATAGTCGCAATGTGGTCGGCGCCGAACACATCCACGACAAGTTCAAAACCACGGAGGAACTTCTCACGGTGGTAGGCGATATCCGGCAATCGATACGTCGGCTCACCCGTGCTCTTAATGATCACGCGATCCTGATCAAGCCCGAGGTCCGTCGCTTTGAACCATACGGCGCCGTCTTTATCGTATGCCAGACCCTTCGAACGAAATTCGTCCACAACCTCGTTGATCTTCTTGGACGAATAGAGCGAATCCTCGTTGTAGAACACGTCATGGCGAATGCCCATGCGCAGCAAGACCGACTTGATGGCGTCGAAGAGCACTTGTTCCGCCCTTTCTTTGCATACGGCGAGCGCCTTCTCCTCTTCTATGCCCACCAGCGAATCTCCGAGCTCCGATTTGAGCAGCAGCGCGATCTGCTGTATGTACTCGCCCTGATATCCGTCTTCGGGGAATGCAGAGGCCGGGTCGAAGAGCTGTCGATACCGAGCGTATGTCGACTGCGCCAACACTCGCATCTGACGACCGGCATTGTTGTAGTAGTATTCTCGTGTCACCTCATGCCCGGTCCACTGCAGGACATTGGCGAGCGTATCCCCGATTGCGGCCTGACGGCCGTGGCCCACGGACAACGGACCGGTAGGGTTGGCGCTGACGTATTCCACCATGGCCTTCACGCCGCGACCGACTGTTGACCGGCCGTACGAAGCTCCCTCCCGGAGGATTCCCTCGAGCTTCCGCGCGAAGAACGCAGGGGAAAACGTGAAATTGATGAACCCGGGCCCCGCGACCTCCGTCTTGGTTACGGAAGCGGGGTTCATGTCGAGCGAATCGACGATCTCTTTTGCGACGACGCGCGGATTTTTTCCCGCGGCCTTCGCAAGGAGAAGGGCGATATTTGTCGTGAGATCGCCGTGAGCTTCCTGCTTCGGCGCCTCGAATGCGAGTTCGGCCATTCCTGCGTAGCCAAGCCGTTCGAGCGCCGCGCCGACGCGTTCTTCGAGATACCGTTTCACTTCCGAACACTCCGTTTCTTTGCCGCCGGCCGCCTTCGCACCGGAGCCTTTCCATCTTCATCTCGTATGTGTGTCATTTTTGCATCCGACCACAATCTTTCGAGATTGTAGAATTTTCGAGTTTCTTTGTGGAACACGTGGGCGACGACGTCGACATAGTCCAGGATGACCCACATGAGCGCTTGTCTTCCCTCAGAATGCCACACCGGCGCATCGGCATCTGCGGTCGCATCCTCGATGGCATCCGCGATGGCACGAACCTGCATGTCGGAATCAGCGGAACAGACGACAAAAAAATCCGCGGTGCTGGTCACTTTGCGAAGGTCCATCAATAACACATCATGAGCCTTCTTTGCGATCATACTTGAAGCCACAAGTTTTGCCAGCGTTCGTGAGGTCACACACATCTCCAATGCGAATTGCCGATGTTCACTGCAATGCTCCCGACAGCATATTGAAGGAACGAAAATCAGCGCCAACTGCGATCGTGAAGTCGAGATACAACGATTTGTCAACCTGCGTCTGGACGCGGTCGTGTGGCAAACCGAGCGCGGCGGCCACCTCCTCGGCGCCTTCTCGGTTGCCGGACCGGTCGATAACGAGACAGCGCGGCAAGGGGGGAGTCCGTTGCGTTCGCAATTCCACAACGTCATATCCAAGTTTTCTCAGCATGTCCGTGACGCCTTGTGCAAGGCCATTCTCGGCCGTTCCATTGACCACTTCGAGCTTCCAGCGATGCTGTTCACCCGGAATAACGAGCGATACAGAAGAGCTCGATGAGGCATACCGGTGGGCTTCGACATACAAGAAGACAGCAACTGCCGCGACGGCGACAAAGGCTGCGGCGGCAATCAACCGGCGGTGACGCAGGATGGACCGGCCGATGCGAACGCCGACCGGCGTCTGTGGGTCAAGAGGTTCGATGGACAAAATGTGCGGGAAAAACAAATCGAGCAGGCTGCGAGGGCCTGCTCGGACGGTGATTACAGTTTATGACTGCCGCCGCGGTCAGCGTTGTTGTTCCTCCGGACGATCCAAGCCGAAATCCGACTCGAACCGGTCAAACCCTCTGAGCCAATTTCCCGGCGTAAACTGGCGAAATTGCACTTGGAAGAACATGTTTTCCGTCGGTCGGTAGTTGAGTTGTGCCCTGCTGAGGCGGAACCCGTTCAATTCGTTGGAATATCGTCCGCCCAAAGAATTGAACGGCGAATGCGTCAAACTCAGGTCAAATTGAACCGACAGCGGGTCCGAAATGCGATAGAACATGCTGTTGACATACTCACCGATCGTTAAGCCCCTCCCGCCAAAAGAACTGTACGTCATTGAATAGCTTTGACGCATGTTGAATCGGCTCGGGTCAAACCATCCGAACATCAATCCGCTCTCCTCGGAGCGCACC
>MHAK01000033.1 GCA_001802945.1 Ignavibacteria bacterium RIFCSPLOWO2_12_FULL_56_21
CGAGACCCAGCTTGTTCGACCGCATCTGAGCTTCGAGTCCAACAGTCCCGATGGCCAGCGCAAACATGCAGGCCATGACACGCGTTCGAGTTGTCATAGTGAACCCTCAGGGATCGTGATGGTTTCTGTGATCATGTTTTCAACATTTTGAGAAAGGCATTCTCGTCGACCACCCTGATGCCAAGCTTCCGGGCGGTGTCCAATTTTGACCCCGCATCTGTTCCCGCGACGACGAGACTCGTCTTCTTGCTTACGGACGAGGCGATGCGACCGCCCCGTTCTTCGATCTTCTGCTTTGCCTCATCCCGGGTCATGGACGTCAACGTGCCTGTCAGGACGACCGTCATCCCGGTAAACTGCGTCCCAGCCTTCTTCGGCAGGGACTTCACCTTCGTCGTCAGTCCGGCTGATTGAAGCCGCTCCACCAATGCCCGGTTGCTCCGGTCGGCGAAGAAGTGGACGATGCTGTCGGCGATCTGCGGACCGATGCCGGAAACTTCCTCCAGATCCTCGCGCGTCATGTTGAGCAGGCGATCGAGCGACGTTGCATGCCTGGCGACGAGCTGCGCCACGCTTTCGCCGACATGCCGGATGCCGAAGGCAAACAGCGCGCGCTCGAATGGCTGCTGCTTGCTTCGCTCTATGCCGTCGAGCAGATTCTGAACGCTTTTCTTCCCCCAGCCTTCAACCGCCTCAAGTTTGGCGCGCTGCGACGGCAGCCGATACAAGTCGGAGACATCTCGCACGAACTTTCCGCCGACGAGCGTATCGACGACCGCTTCGCCCAAGCCCTCGATGTCCATCGCCCCACGCGATCCGAAATGGCGGATGCGTTCGCGCACCTGAGCGGGACACCGGCTGTTCTCGCAATAATAGTTTGCCTCGTCCTCGGGTTTGAAGATCTCGGTTCCGCACGCGGGACACGCGTCGGCGAATGAGAACTTCTTCGCTCCCTTCGGTCGTTTGTCGAGAACGACGGCCGAAACCTTTGGAATAACGTCTCCCCCTTTTTCCACGACGACGGTGTCACCGACGCGGATATCCAACGCCCGAATATACTCTTCGTTGTGCAAAGTTGCGCGACTTACGGTGGAACCACCCACAAAGACGGGCTCCAAATCGGCCACAGGTGTGACCGTCCCCACACGGCCTACCTGGAAGAGAATGGAATTGAGCCTAGTTTCAGCTTTGCGGGAGGCGAATTTGAATGCGATGGCCCATCGGGGGCTCTTCGCAATTGCGCCCAGTTTTTCCTGATGCTGCAGGCTGTCGACCTTCACCACAACGCCGTCGATGTCGAAAGGAATCTCTTCCCGGCGCTCCTCCCAGGTCTTCCAGAATGCGACGACGTCCTCGAGCGAGGAACACCGGCGCGTCTGCTCGCTGACGGGAAATCCGAGTTTGCGCAATAAGTCGAGGCAGGCCGTCTGCGTCGCGGGCATGTTCTCCTCCGAACGGAGGAAGTACGCCGTGAAGAGAAGCGGACGCCGTGCCACCTCGCGCGGGTCGAGGAGCTTAAGCGTACCTGAGGCGGAGTTGCGCGGATTGACGAACAGTTTTTCGCCGGCCCGGCCTCGTTCCTTGTTCATCCGGTCAAAATCGGCGCGGCGCATGTACACTTCTCCCCGCACTTCGAGCCGGCGAGGAATTCCACGCGCCCCGTGCAGTCGCAGCGGTATTGCCCGTATGGTCCGGAGGTTCGCCGTGATATCGTCCCCCCGCATGCCGTCGCCGCGCGTGGCCCCGCGTACGAAAGCCCCTTTGTCATAGATCAGACTGACGGCGATACCGTCGTACTTCAGCTCGCAGGCGTATGCCGGTCGCTCATTGCCCAGCGTTGCGCGAACGCGCTTGTCAAACTCCGCCACCTCCTCTACGCTGTACGTGTTGGCGAGGCTGAGCATTGGGATGTCGTGAGTGACGGTCGGGAATTCTTTGGCGGGAGCTCCGCCGACGCGCATCGTCGGTGAATCGGGGGTAACGAGGTCGGGATGATCGGTCTCCAACTGCTGAAGTTCGCGGAGCAGAGCATCATACTCTTCGTCCGCAATGGAGGGTTGCGCGAGGACGTAGTAGCGGTGGTCGTGCTCTCGAATGGCGGTGCGAAGAGCTTCGGCGCGCGTTCGAGCTGCGGCGAGGGGATCGCGTTGTGCCATGGACCTCCCCTAGCGGGTTGAGGAAAAAGAGTTCACGCAATGACGCAATGGGCGATGTACGACGACTACGCAGAGTCCGCAATGTGATTTTAGAGTAATTTCACCCTTTGCGACCATTGCGACCATTGCTGTCTTTGCGTGAAATTCTTTACACGGTCAGCGCAGAAGGTCTGCGGATATGATGCTGTTGCGGAGGACGGCGCCTCGGCGGCCGAGCATGCCGAGATCATGTCCGTTCAGGCGGAACGTGGCACCTCCGGCGTTCCCCATGGTCAGCACGAACCGTTCGCGGGCCTTCCAAATGCGCCGCCGATTGGGAGCGAACAGATATTCTTCAACGCGGGAATTGTCGAGGATGATATTGATCCATACGGAATCCGTCGTGGTCATTTCCAATGTGAGACTGTCTGGAAGAACCGCGGCCGGGGTCACGGCCGGCCGTAAGGGGGGCGACATCCGTTGGGTCGTGTCGACCGGAAGGGCCGCCTCAGTTTCGCGGATAACCCGGTCGAAAGGAACCTCACCCTGCGTTGTGGACATTGGAACTTCGGAGCTCGGCCGAAGGACAAGAACGGCCAGTCCTACCGCAACGATGAAGAGTCCTCCGAAGACGAAAGGACGAAGAGCCGGCGGAACACCGCCGGTGGGAAATGCCGGCAAAAGTGCCCCTGTCGCGGGAACGGTCGGAGGAGCGACGATGGATTTCTCCGCACGGAGCGAGTCGTATTTTTCCAAGACGCCGTCAGGAGCGAGGCCGACGGCGGAAGCGTATTCACGCAAAAACGCACGGACGTAAGTCTGCGGCAGGAGCGAAAACTGCCCTCGCTCGATGGCCTCGAGGAATCGCTGATTGATCCGGGTGTCGGCGGAAATGTCGGACAACGAAACGTTCCGCTCCAACCTGTGGGCGCGGAGTTCTTGCCCGAAATCTTCGAAATTCATTGCTAGCGGAGTTGTTCGGGGGGAACCGTGAGCGGCAAAGTAGCAAGAATTGGGGCGAGGTGCAACGAGCGGACGACCGTTCGCTTACCGAGGCCAGGTTTCGCCGGGTGGAGTCCGGAACACAAAAACCGCCACTCCAACGGCGGCAACGACGAGTGCTCCGACGACGACAGGGCGCAGGGCTATATGCCACTTTCGTCTCGGACGATACTGCGTGCTGCCTTCCGGCACCGAAGGGACTTTGGGAGTGTTGCGTATCGCATCGTAGGATTCCAGAAGTTCGGACGGCAGCAAACCGACGCACGAAGCATATGACCAGAGGAACGACCGGATGTAGGTTTGGGGAAGAAGGGAGAATTGACCCCGTTCGATCGCATCCAGGAACCGTTGATGTATATGCGTCTCGGCGGCGATGTTCGGCAACGCCACGTTGCGCTCGATCCGGCGGGCGCGCAGTCGTTCTCCGAGCTCTTCAAGACTCTTGGCCGTCATCAGGTTTCCATCTGTCATCGTGGTTCCAATTGCCAAATATACGAATCAAAGCAAGAAATTGAATAGCGATTGTAGTAGAAATTGTCCACGAAGGGCCACTAAGAAACACGAATAAGAATGGGAAAGAATTACACAAAGGTCTTAGTGCTTCTTCGTGTCTCTTCGTGGACTCAATCTTTATGAAGAGCTCTTTGTCTCTTTCCTCCTGGCATCATTCTTCCTTCCTAGCTCTTCCAAGCAATCAGGCCCGCACATGCGGATGCGTGCGGTCCAGAACGGCCCGCAGTGCCCTGCCCAATTCCTCGGTCTGATACGGTTTCTGCAGGAATCCGTTCGTGCTATCGACGAGGTCGGCGACCTCCAGGTTCTTGTTACTGTACCCTGTGGAAATGAGGACCCGGATCCTCGGGTCGAATTCGCGGAGCTTGAGGAGTGTTTCTCGGCCCCCCATGTCTGGCATGTTGAGGTCGAGGATCACCGCGGAGTATCGCCGTCCCCGCTTGTACGTGGCGATCGCCTTTTTGCCGCTGTCCACGAAGGTCGTCTTGTATCCCAGCGTCTTCAACATGCCGGTAATAACGTCTCCCACGTCATGTTCGTCGTCGACGACGAGGATATGCTCCGTAGTCCGGGGCGCCCGCTGCAAACGGTCTGGTTTGCGCGGCGGCTCCGCCGTGGCATACAGCGGAAAATACAGGTTGAACTGCGAGCCGTGTCCCGCTTCGCTGTGGACGTTGATGAATCCGTTGTGTGCATTGACGACGCCGTAGACAACGGCCAATCCGAGACCGGTCCCTTTTCCCTGATCTTTCGTCGTGAAAAAGGGCTCGAATATCCGTTGCTGCGTCGCTCGGTCCATTCCTATGCCCGTGTCAGCAACCGCAACAACGACATAATCACCCGTGCGCGATTCGACCCCGTTGTTCGGCACCGCCCGTTCGAAATTCACTCTATCCGTCGCCACCGTGATCGTTCCGCCGTCCGCCATGGCGTCGCGGGAGTTGATCAGGAGGTTGAGGAGCGCCTGCTGGATCTGTCCGTCGTCGCCGTTGATCAGGCAAACCTCGTTTGTGAACCGCGTTTGGACAGTGATGGTCTTGTCGATACTCCGTTCGAACAGCCTGAGCGTTTCCTGGACGATGTCGTTGACGATGAGCGGTTTGAACTGCACGCTGGTCTTGCGCGCAAACGTCAGGAGCTGACGTGTCAGCCCGGCTCCCCGCTTGGCGGCCGTCTCAATGATGTCGACGAATCGGTACCACGTATCTGTCCGCTTCATCTTTCGCTTCATGATGGCGGTCGAACCCAGGATCGACGTCAGGATATTGTTGAAGTCGTGGGCAACGCCACCGGCAAGGTTGCCTATGCTGTCGATCCGTTGAGCATGAAGAATCTTCGCTTCGAGCTTCTTCTTCTCGGTGATGTCGCGTGCGACGGCGCGCACAAGCACCGGCCTGTTCGTTTCGTCGTAGATGATCGAGGTGTTGACACTGACGTCGACAAGCTCGCCGTCGCTCGTGACCATTTGCTCTTCCAGTCCGGTCTCCTCCTTCCCGTTCTCGAAGATCGCTTTCAGGAGCTGGCGCACCTGCGGCTGGTAGTCTGCAGGATAGAGCTTCAGGATCGAGTGACCAACGAGCTCATCCTTTCTGTATTTCAGTCGCTGTGCCTCGGTCTGATTGCACGAGACGATGAGGCCGTCTTTGTTGACGAGGTGGGACATGTCCGGGGAGTGCTCGAACAGGTCAATGTACTGTTCCTCAGATTTTCTCAACCGGGTGAACAGTGCCGCATTTTCCACCGCCACGCCGATTTGGTTCGCAAACGCTGTCATCAGGTCGATATGGCGATTGTTGACGGCGTCGCGGCTTTCGCTGGCGATGACGATCACGCCGAAGAATTGATCCTTCATCATGATCGGCACGGACGCCCAGGAGCCGATGGGTCCGTATGACCACGTCGCGCCGCGCCGCATGTGGAGCGAAGTCGGTTGCTTGAGGATGCGCGGCGTCCGGAGGGATTGCAGCCGTTCATCGTCGATTGCGCCTTCGCTGAGGATGGCGACGGAGAGTTCTTCCGTGCCGCGCTGTGCGGCGAGGTTAAGGCGGTTCGCTTCCACCGAATAGATCCAACCGTATTCGACGTCGAGAAGTCGTTTCACCTCCTGGAGGGCGTTCTGCATCAGATAGGGAATATCGATCGCGCGGTTCACCGCTTCGGCGATCGTCTTCAGGGCGAGCAATTCCTGCTTTTGCTGTTCGTTCTGTCGGCCGTAGGAGATCGTTGACCAGACGATGAGGAATCCGATGACGCCGACGGTCACGACGCTGATGAGGTCGTACCAGCCGAGCTTCTCTCCGCTGACGACGCGGAATGCCACGATCGTGACCAGCGTGACCACGACCGCCGTGGAAATGACGATCTGCGCTTGTTCCAGCGGGCCGAGGGAGGAGCGGAATGTCTTAAATGCGCGAAGCTTCACGGTGCTATGATCGCAGTACTTCCGATTTCATGACAAACAGAATTCCGAGTTCAGTGATGGACCGCCAAGGCGCCAAGAGAGCCAAGCACGCCAAGAAGAATATTCTTTTTGTCCCGGCTCCGGGTGAATGAACTCCGCGAACTGGGATCAGGCAAACGATCGTACGGAGGGGGTCAGCGTCGTCCTCAGGGCATGCGGAGATGTTTGTGCAGGACGGAAGCGACCTCCTCCTGATCGAACGGTTTCACGATGTAATCGGCCGCCCCCAGGTCGCGAGCGGTCTTTCGGGCGTCGTAATCGTCGATAGCGGAGAAGAACACCACGGGCGTTGAGGACAGCTTCGGGAGCTTGCGGATAGTGTCCAGCAGATCGAAGCCGTTCATGTCCGGCATCCGGACGTCGCTGAGAATAAGGTCGGGACGAAAACTGCGGAGTGTGGACAATGCTTCGGAACCGCTCTCCACCGTCTTCACGTCGTATCCTTTCGCTTCCAGGAAATACGACAGGACTTTAAGCCACGCCGGCTCGTCATCGACAACGAG
The DNA here is from genome assembly GCA_001802945.1 of Ignavibacteria bacterium RIFCSPLOWO2_12_FULL_56_21. Lineage (GTDB taxonomy): Bacteria > Bacteroidota > Ignavibacteria > UBA10030 > UBA10030 > 2-02-FULL-55-14. Next base: position 6,615 of record MHAK01000033.1, read on the forward strand.
AATATGTTTCTTGGACGGCATGTGTTCAGGTCAATTCGCTGAAGACTCTGCTGACGACGGAAGAAGATTCCCCACGAAGGACACGAAAAATGTGCTCATAAAGATAACCCTTAGTGAGCTTGGTGGGGAGATCATGTACGTAGCTTTTCTAAGATACAGAGGCCAGCACACGGAGTCAACGGGCCTCACGAAACGGTGGGAAATTCCAGAATGAACGTGCTCCCGGCGCCGGGAGCGCTTTGTACGTCGACTCGCCCTGCGTGGAGCTCAACAAGCTGCTTGACAATTGACAGTCCAAGCCCGGTGGATCCTTCACCTCCCGTCGGACGTGCGGACAATTTCTGGAATCGGCCGAACAACCGATGTCGGTCTTCAGCCGTAAGCCCGGGTCCCTCGTCGGCGACTGTGACCCGCGCCTGACCGTTGCGAGAAACGACGGCGACGTGGATCGTGGTGCCGTGACCGGAGAATTTTATGGCGTTCGTCACGAGGTTTTCCACGATGGTCTGCATGCGCCCCACGTCCGCGTTGATCAAACATGCCCCCGGAGGAGCGGGGTCGAAGACGATTGTCTGGAGCTTCCGTTTCGCCGTGACCCGGTGCAGGTCAATAACGGCCGAGACAACGCTCGTCAGGTCGACGCGCTTAACGACGAGCTGGATCTTTCCCTGTTCGATCGCAGAAGAATCGAGAAGATCGTTGATCAACGTGAGCATCGACTGTGACAAGTGACGAATGGTCTCGAGGGAGGTGCGCGCTTCGGGCGATGTGCGGGGATCATCCCGCAGGATCTGCGCGAACCCGCGAATCGAGATCAGCGGGCTTTTCAGGTCGTGCGCAGCCAGGTCGAGAAGCTGTGTCTTGAATTCGTTCGCTTCGGACGCGACGGCGTTCTGATGCTGAAGGTCCCGCGTGCGTTTGTCCACGAGGCGCTGGAGGTCCTGTTGATTGCGCTGCATCCGTCGGAACCGTCCGCCATACACCCACACCGCCCCTCCGGCAGACGCGGCGACAAGGAGCGTCAGAAACCAAGTGGTCTCGTAGAAGTACGCATCCACGACGATGTCGAGGGTTGCGCCCACGTCGTTCCACGCGCCGTCGGCGTTCCGCGCCCGAACGCGAAAGCGGTACACACCGGGTGAGAGGTTCGTATAGTACGATGCCCTGCGCACTCCGGCGTTGACCCATGCATTGTCCAAGCCGTCAAGACGGATCTGGAAGGACATGCGCTCGGGAGACAAGAAGCTCAGCCCGGTGTAGCGGATCTCGATCTGCTTCGTCCCCGCCGGGATGACCGCGGTGCCGTCCGCTAAGAGCAGGGAATCATCGGCAAGTACGGATTCGATAACGACCGGCGGCGGAAGGAGGTTCTTGCGCAAGCGGTGCGGATGCACAGACGTTGCCCCGAGGATCGTCGGAAACCAGAACCGGCCGTCCGCGTCGCGCATGCCAGCCGGTTGACCGCCGTTGCATTCCTCGCTCTGCATACCGTCGCTGCGTCCGAACACCGTTGGCTGCACGGTCGTTTGCCGCCCGTCGGCAACGGCATTGAGATCTGCCAGCGTCACGCGCGCCACTCCCCGATTGCTGCTGAGCCAGAGATGTCCCATGTCGTCCTGCAGGACCTTCAACACAACGTCGTCGTGCATGCCGTTCCCTGTCGTGATCGCTGCAAGCCGTCCGCCGGCATAACGTACAATGCCGCCGCCGTCCGTTCCGAACCACAGTACTCCTGATGTGTCCTGAAGAATCGACCAGACGTCATTGCTGGACAAGCCGTCATCGGTTGTCAGCGCGGTGAAATGTCCGTTGTCGTACCGCAGAACGCCGCCCCCAAATGTGCCGACCCATACGATCCCGGCGTTATCAACAACAATCGTCCTAATAAATGCGCTCCTGACGCCGTGTGCCTCGGTGAAATTCTCGATGAGACCGTCGCGCATCCGGCAGATCCCTTCCCTCGTACCGATCCACAAATACCCTTCACGGTCTTCGGCGAGCGCGCGTATGAAATTGCTCGGCAGGCCGTTCTCCTTGTTGTAGATGTGCCGAACGCCGTCCCGGAATTCCACCAGTCCGCCCCCCGATGTGCCAAGCCATATCGTTCCCCGGCGATCCTCCGTCACGGCGAAGACCTCATCGCTGGGAAGGCCGTCCTTTGTCGTGTACGCGCGTTGCCACCGCAAGCGCGAGAGCACCGCAACGCCGCCGCCGTCGGTGCCGATCCAGATCCGTCGTCGCCTGTCCTCGAACACGCAAAAGACGAACCGCTCCGGACGTCCCTGTTCGACGGCGTGCATAACGAAATTGCCGCTGATGAATTGATTCAGTCCACGGGCAAAGGTGCCGACCCACATCGAGCCTTCCCGGTCGATGAGAATGGAGTACACGGTCTGACCTGCAAGCTCATGGCCGGATGTGAATCGTTCCACCGTCAGACTCGGACGATCATGATGAATGCGAAGAATTCCGTGGTCCGACCCGACCAAGTGATCGCCGACGGCATCCCTGGAGATCGCGAAAACGCTGACGGATTGTTCATCGGTCAATCCGTCGTACCGAACGAAGCGCGAACCCTGAAGACGCCACAATCCCGCGCCGTTGAAGCCGACCCAGATCGTCCCCACACTGTCCTCCGCGATCACGTTGACCGGCGAATTGGGGAGTTCAGTCCCCGACGCGAAATGTTTCAGATCGGAACCTCTCCAGCGGTACATGCCGTCGCTTTCCGTTCCGATCCAGAGGCTTCCGTCGCGCGCCCGGCGCAGGGACCGTACGCCAGCGATACGTTTGGCCCCCGGAAGGTCTGCCTGAGCGACATCATCACCGACGACCCGAAACAACCCGAGCGACGTTGCGACCCACAAAACTCCGCCGGCATCCTCTTGCATCGAGCGGACGATGTGACCGGCCATCGACGGGGGACCCGCAACAATACTCCCCCGGATGATCCGGGCAAGACCTGCGTTCGTTCCAACCCAGAGCGTCCCGGAACTGTCCTCAAGGAGGACGCTCGCATGATTGGAAGGAAGCGTTCGGGACATGCGTCGGTCGAATACCGCGAACCGCATGCCGTCGAACCGAGCCACCCCCTCCTGTGTGGCGGCCCAAATATAGCCGTCGCGCGTTTGGACGATGTCGTTGACAGTGTTTTGCGGAAGTCCGTTGTCCGTCGTCCAGACATTACGGATGAGTTGATTGATCGTGGAATGGATGTGGGATGAGGGCTGGCCGAGCAGAGGGGAGAGCGTCAGACACAGAGTCGCCGCAACTGCGGCGGGAAAAGATCGATTGGAGGAAGAGCACATGGTTGGACCAAACTTAGGCAGGTCCGTGCGCAAATACAAGCGAGTGAAGGATGGAAGAAGAACTATCGAAGAAACATCACTGTGCGTGTCGATGCCGCTCCATCGGCATCGATGCGCAGGAGATACACGCCGGTTGCAATTCCGGCCCCATCCACGATGATGTGATGCTTCCCCGGAGAGAAATCGCCGATGACGACGGTGCGCACCGATCTGCCGAGAATGTCGAAGAGAACGATGTGAATAGTGCCGAACCGCGGCAAGGTCACTTCCAGTTTCCCCACGAATGACCTTCGTGAAATTCTTTGAAGAAGTGATGAAATGATGTTCGATGAAAACGCAGCCACCCGTCCGAAAACATGAGAATACGTTAGCCCCACGGAGACAGGAGTCCGTCGGCGATCAAGTTGTCGAGTACCGTGGGCATCTGTGCGAGCGAAATGTACTCGAGTCCATCGTGGACAAGGAGAAGTCCAACGCTGTCGGGCCATGCGCCGGGGCCAGGAGGTGTGTATATTCTGACGGTTCGGGAATTACCGAAGTCAGCGATTGTCTTCAGTAGCAGGTCGCTGTTTCATTCGTGAATGGTGAATTCCATTCTCTCTCAATTTCTCTGCGTGTCTGCGTGAAAATTCCTTCTCAAAAACGACCTCTGGCTTCGCGCACGTCTGACGTCCTCATTCTTGGTGCAGGAGTGACGGGAGCGAGTCTCGCGTTCCGTTTGGCGGAGCGGGGAATGTCAGTGACTGTCATCGATGCCGGTGAAGACGTCGGCGCTGGAAGCACCCCCAGGGCAACGGGAGGATACAGAGCTCAATTCTCGAGCGAGATCAACATCCGGCTATCGCTCTTTTCGCGACACATGCTTTTGCGATTCGCCGAGGAGACGGGGGTCGATCCCGAGTATCGCCAGTGCGGCTATCTTTTCCTGGCTGAAACGGAAGAGCAGCTGGCGGGATTGACAGCTGCAGTTGAGCTGCAGAAAAAATGCGGTGTGGAAGGAGTACAGATTGTGCGAATGGAAGAGATCGCGGCGATCAATCCGCATATCGCATTGAACGGCGTTGTCGGCGGCTCGTTCGGTTCAACGGATGGCTTCATTCGACCTCTGAAGATCCTGGAAGGCTTCATCATGGCCTCACGACGGCAGGGAGTACGGTTCATATGGGGCGAAAAGGTGACCGGCTTCCGGACGAATGGAGAATGGGTGAAAGAGGTTATCACGGGGAAACACGAATATGCGGCCGGGTCCGTCGTCAATTGCGCAGGTGCGTGGGCCGGAAAGGTGTCTGGGCTTGCAGGGGCCGACGTGCCCATCCGTCCGCTCAAGCGTCAGGTGGCTGCGACAATGCCGACGGACATTATTCCTCCCGATTTGCCGCTGTCAATATTTCTCGGGAACGGATTTCATTTTCGCGAGCGCGATGGACGCGTTCTGCTTCTGCTGACCGTCGATCCCGAGGCAAAGGACGCGTTCGATACCCGCGTGGAGCACTCATGGGTACAGCGTGTCCGGACGGAAGCCGACCGCTGGGTGCCGAAGCTGCGCGATACGCAGATCGACCGCGAAGCATGCTGGGCGGGACTCTACGAAATGACCCCCGACCATCACGCAATCGCCGGACGAGTGCCGGGGTTTGAAAATTTCTACATCCTTGGCGGTTCGTCAGGACACGGCGTCATGCATTCGCCCGCGTTGGGACTGCTCATGGCGGAGTTGATTTCGGAGGGGAAGTTCAGGACGCTCGATGTGAGTGCACTCGATCCGGGAAGATTTGCAGCGGGGAAGGAGATCGGCGGCGTGCACCTTATTTAGCGGACACTGGCAATGAAGAAATTCCGTCCAAAAAGAGTGTCCACGAATACACACGAATAACGTACGAATGAACACGAATGAGTGGATGATCTTTTACAGCCCGCCCGTTCCTTCGCCGGCACTGGCCGGAAGCCTCGGCGTCGCGTACACAACTTCCTCCCGCTCCACGGTCACCGTCCCCGTCGCCGCGCCTTTCGGCTTCCGTACATATTTTCCCTCACACATTGTCACCGGCACGTGCGATGCCTTTTTCATCTTACTATAATATGCGGCGATGCCGGCTGCCTGCAAAATGGCCTTCCGGCTGAAATGTCCTTTCCCGGTTCCCGCCTTCAACACAACGTGCGACCCTCCGACGCCCCGGGCATGGAACCAAAGGTCGTTCTTGGCCGTGTGCCGAGTCGTCAGCAGGTCGTTGTTCTCTCCGCTTTTTCCCGCCCAAACTTGAAATCCGCCGTCCACATGATAAATCCGGAATGGCGGACGCTCTTCTTCTTTTTTCCTCTCCGCAATGGTGACCCGTATGCCCGACGAACGGAGCAATTCCCCGGCGTCGCTGAGAAATGCCTCAAGGTCCTCCGCAGACTCGACCCCGTCCAATCGGTCGGCCAACGGACCGAGCAACGCAGCGATTTTCTCGAGCGATGCAAGCCGATCGTTCTGTTCTTCGATGGACGTGCGTATCTTCTTCGCTTTTTCAAAATAGCGTTCCGCGTTCTTCGCCGGTGTGAGGTGGGGATCCATCGGGATAGCCACAATCTCTCTGCCGGGTGAGAGCATATCTTCCACCACCGCTTCCCGTTCCCCCTTCCGTAATGAATACAGGCTGGCCTGGAGGAGCTTCCCATATCGTTCACAGTGTTCCGCTTCCGCACGCGTTGGGATCTCGGACCGGACTTTTCCAGCGGTTGAGCCCGCTCTCTCTACTTCGTCCCGTATCGCCTCGAGCAGGCGGCCTTTCTCTTTCATAAAGTCGGACTGCCGGCGTGTTGAGCTGATATGCTGCCGGATTGCGTCGCTGACAGTGGAGCAGGGCTCGCGGCGGAGGTGCGCCAAGTGACGGAGGGGAATGATCGTGAATTTCTCCGCCTGGTCCTCTCTATAATAGATGCCGGGCTGCGGAACAGTAAGCAGTTCCGCCATCAATTGACCGCTGAGAGAGAGGAGAGATGCGATCGTTGATGCCGACTGGTCGCCGGAGAGCTCCGTACCCTCCAACCCGCAGCGGAAGAGAAGCTCTCGGACAAGGAGAGTTCCAAATCCCGGGAAGGCTCGCTTGACCACGGAAGTCAGTGGAGCTCCGGGGTTTTCGTTCAGCGCCGCGCGCAGCGCCTCGGCGGACGGAACACCGGCAGGCATTGGGGGGTGCGGATCAATCCACGCACCCACTGAGCTGTGCTGCCTGAGGAAGGATGCGGTCACCGTTCCGTCGGCGTCGGTCTTCAGCACATTCGCTTTCGACCCGAAGAATTGCATTACGATGGCGAACCCGGGCCGGAAGGTGATGCGGATCTCGCGGTCGGAGGGATGCATGAGCACATCATCGACGAGCGCTCCCTGGATGTCCGGAAACACGTTTCCGGTATTCCGTTTGGCACGGGGATATTCATCCTTAAAGAAGAGAACATTGCGCGAAGGTTCACAGGAGACGACGGCGACAAACGGTTCAGGGCCGCGTTCCACAGGTTCGAACGGAAGTACGAGCTCGTTGCGGAATTGCGTGAAGGGACGATCGAGCGCGGTTCCATGCGCACGTTTCTTCAGTTCGGCAGCGAGATGGTGGAGGGTATAGAAGTTGTTGATCAACGCGATGGACCGATCAAAGAAAGAAGCACCAAGGAACAATCATCAAATGACACATAAGCACCAAAAGTTCGCTAAGTAAAAGCCGGGAAAAATATCCAAGAAACCAAACCGCCGTCCTTCTCAGGTGCTCTCATATTTGGCCATTGGCGATTTGCATACTGCGGTTTGGTGCTTCAATTCAGCGATGTTCTTGGGACTTCAAACGCAGGTTATTCACAACCGGCCTCTTCAAATTCCCCAAAAAACGATGTAATTGCAAAGAACCTGTTGACAGCTTGTGGATAAACGAGTGAAGACTATGTGGAGAAGAATTTCTTGACGGCCCAGCCGAATTGTGCGTATATTTAACGCTGAAACCCACCAAGAACTGAACTCCTGTGGTATTGAGCATGACCGGGTACGGCCGGGGCGAATCGTCCAAGGCCGGGATACACGTCACTGTCGAGGCCAAAAGCGTCAACAGCCGCTTCCTCGAAGTGAACGCACGATTGCCGCGAAGCTTGAGTCAGCGAGAAAAGGACGTGAAGGATATCGTCCGTCCGCTGGTCAACCGGGGCGCCGTGGGAATTTCCTTCAAGGTCGAGCGGGAAGACGACGGCGCGCCGAACATGCGCGTCAACAAAGAAGCGGCGAAGTCGTACTACAAGCTCCTCAACGAGCTGAGAAAGACGGTGAAGCTCGCAGAGAAGGTCCGTCTTGAGCACCTCCTCCATTTTTCCGAGGTCCTCGAAGCGGGGGAAGAAGATGCGACCGACGAAAAAGAATGGTCGGCTGCTTCCGACGCTCTACGCAAGGCGCTGAGCGACCTGAACACTATGCGCGCCCGCGAAGGAGCGGAACTGGCGAAGGACCTGAAGCAGCGCGTGGAGAATCTGGACAGGACGCTGGCGGTGATCGAGCAGCAAAGCTCCGAACGCATACCGGAGGAACGAAAACGGCTGCAGGAACGGATCGCCCAGCTTGTCTCCGACCCCAAGATCGTGGACAACAACCGTCTTGAACTGGAGATCGCCATACTCTCGGAGAAGCTGGACGTGACGGAAGAATGCGTCCGTTTCCGCAGTCACAACAAGATGTTCCTGGCGGCGTTGGCAGACGGGGAAGCGGCTGGACGGAAGCTCAACTTCCTCATCCAGGAAATGAACCGGGAAGCGAACACAATCGGTTCGAAGGTAAACGATGCGCCAATAGCCCAGCTGGTGGTGGGGATGAAGGAAGAGTTGGAGAAAGTGAGAGAACAGTTGCAAAACATCGAGTAAGCACCAAAGGCTTGCGGGAAGAGAACTCGGCTAAACTTTCAAGCATCAAACAAACGGGTCCTCTCTGAAGCTCTTCGAGTTGGTGATTGGAACTTGGATCAGCGTTGCGCCCACGGGCCATTGAGTCTTATTTGAGAATTGTGATTTGGTGCTTTCTCTATGACATCAGTTGTCGGCAAGCTCGTCGTTCTTTCTGCTCCCAGCGGTTCGGGAAAGACTTCTATTGCAAAGGCCATCCTGCAGCGGTTTCCTAGGATGACCTTTTCCGTCTCGGCCACGACCCGTCCCATGCGGCCCGGTGAGACGCACGGAAAGGATTATTTCTTTTTGACGAAAGCTGACTTCCAGAAGCGGATAGCGTCGGGAGAATTGGTGGAGTGGGAAGAGATCTACACGAATTTCTACGGCACGCTGAAGAGAGAAGTCGACAGGGCTCTGGCACACGGGAACGTGATGTTGTTCGATGTAGACGTAAAGGGGGCGTTGTCGATCAAGAAGATGTATCCGAAAGAATCCGTACTGATCTTCGTCCGGACCCCGAGCGTCGACGAGCTTCGCAAACGGCTGGAAAGCAGGAAGACCGAGGACCAATCCACCATTGAACGGCGGATGGCGCGCGTTCCGATGGAGCTGGAAGCCGGCAAGCAGTTCGACCACACTGTGGTGAACGACGATCTCCAGCGGGCGATCGACGAGGTAACAGCGATTGTGCAGAAACAGGTGAAGTTCGATGCTGGAAAAGTGTGAATCCCGCCAGAAGATAGAGCATGGCGTGCGTGAACCTGCCCGCCACCCGAGTTCTCTGAAGGCAGGCGGGTAGTCAATCGAACATCGTTTACCGCAAGTCAGACTTGTTCCAATGGAAATCGAGAAAGTTCTCCGTTATTCGATTTTCTATCGTCTATTCACCATTTACTCTTCACTATTTCACGCTATAACAGGAGAAGTCTAGTGTCCATCAAACCAGTCGACATGGAGCGCTTTTATCAAAGCGCCGGAAACATTTACGAGGCGATCGTCGTGACGGCGAAGCGGGCACGTCAGGTGCATGACGAGCTGCAACTCGAGCTCAACCAGCGTCTTGAGACGATCAAGCAGCTGACGCAAGCCCCGACGACGACGGAAAACGAGGAAGACCTCGAGAACGTCGGCGTCAATCCCGACCAGCTGAAGATCAGCCTGGAGTTCGAGACCCGTCCGAAGGCAACCGACGTTGCTCTCGATGAAGTAAACGCCGGCAAGGTCACATGGCGGGTGAAGGACGCCCCCGAGCCGCCGAAAGAGTAAGTCTCTCTGCCGGAACGCACATGCGCGGAAAGCGCATTCTCCTTGGCGTGACGGGCGGCATCGCCGCCTACAAGTCCGCCTACCTCGTCCGCGAGCTTGTGCGCGCTGGAGCCGACGTACGCGTAGTCATGACGGAGGCGGCGACGGAATTCATTGCGCCGCTCACGTTCTCCGCCCTGACGAAGCAGCCGGTGGGGACAGACCTCTGGTCGCGCGACCAGGCAACCGGCTCCGCGATCGGCACACGGCATATCCACCTGGCGACATGGTGCGATTGCATGCTCATCGCGCCGGCCTCCGCCAACACGCTCGCTAAACTCGCCCACGGGCTCTCCGACAACCTCGTTACCGTCCTCGCGCTCGCGTGCCGCAAACCCGTTATTGTCGCCCCGACGATGGATGCGGATATGTTCCTGAACGAGGCGACGCAGCATAACATCGCCGTTCTTCGCGAACGGGGATTCGGCGTCATACCGCCGGCAGAAGGAGAGCATGCGAGCGGACTGTACGGTCCCGGCAGGCTTCCGGAGGTCGAGGTCATCAGGGCATTCCTCAAAAAGCTCTTTGACCGGACGGCCGAAGATCTCAGGAAGGTAAAGATGCTGGTGACGGCCGGACCGACTCACGAGCCGATCGACCCTGTCCGGTATATCAGTAACCGCTCCTCGGGGAAGATGGGATTTGCGCTGGCGCTCGCGGCCGCCCAGCGGGGGGCCGAGGTGACGCTGGTGACTGGCCCGGTGAGCCTGGAAACCCCGCGCAACGTGAAGAGGATCGATGTGGAGACGGCCGAACACATGCGTGCGGCGGTTGTCAAGGTCGCCCGGCAGCAACGGGTCATTGCCATGGCGGCCGCCGTGGCGGACTACGCCCCTGCACTTCCCGCTGACCGAAAGATCAAGAAGGACGGACAGAACGGCGGTTTGGAGTTGACGCTGAAGAGCACTCCCGACATACTCGGCGAGTTGGGACGAAAGAAAAGGAAGGGAACGCTCCTCGTCGGGTTTGCGCTGGAGACGAACGACGGCGTATCGAATGCGAAGGAAAAGCTCTCGAAGAAGAACCTCGACGTGATTGTGCTGAATGCGTATACCGCTCAGAATCCTGTGTTCGGGTCGGACCGGAATACGGTGACGATCATAGACCGAAAAGGAGAAGAGGAGCTTCCGTCGCTGGAGAAAATAGAAGTAGCAAACAGAATTCTGAATAGAATAAGGAAGCTACTGTAAAGCAAATTAGAGTAAACGTGCCAAACAGTCCAAACGTGCCAAACGAACCAAACTTTTCAAACATGATAAACATAGAATTTGGAATGTTTTTCCGTTAACTCATGTCCATTCACGACGACGCGCAGCAGCTCCTCAACGATGTCAAGAAATTCCTTCTTCAGGAAGAAGAGCTCCATGGTCAATTGCTGCTCGACTCATCGCTCAGGAAGCCGGTGACACCGCGTCGAACAACTCCGGACCCGACGGACGCCGAACCGGCCTTGTTCGCCCCGCCGCCGGCTGTGGCGAAATCCGTGATTCGGGCGTATCCCGCCGAGCCGTGGGTGCAGATCGGCGTGCTCGACGACCTGAACACGTCCATCTGCACATGCACAAAATGCTCGCTCGGCCACACGCGGAAGAATTTCGTCTTCGGCGTCGGCAATCCGAATGCTGAGGTTGTATTCATCGGCGAAGCGCCGGGGGCGGATGAGGACGAGCAGGGGGAGCCGTTCGTGGGGAAGGCGGGACAGCTTCTGAACAAGATCATCGAGGCGATTCAGTTCAAGCGCGAGGAAGTGTATATCTGCAATATTCTGAAGTGCCGTCCTCCAAACAACCGGGAACCGCAGCCGGAAGAGATCGAGTTATGTGAACCGTATCTGTGGCGGCAGTTGGAGATCATCAAACCGAAGCTTATCCTGTGTCTCGGACGCGTTGCGGGACAAGCGCTGCTGAAAACGAAGGACACCCTCGGTTCTTTGCGCGGGAAGTGGCACGACTACCGCGGCATTCCGACTATGGTCACGTATCATCCTGCGGCGTTGCTGCGCAATCCGAATTGGAAAAGGCCGACATGGGAAGATGTACAAGCGCTGCGCAGGCGATATGATGAGCTTAGGAAAACCTAGTGCCGCTCCCACTATTAAAGTTTGTGTGGGAGCGAGCACTAGTGCACGTTTCCAATGCTTTAAGTCAAGTGGAATGCAAGGTTAATTATTGGAAACGGCACTAGTAACCAACATCCCAAACATGCCAAACACGTAAGGCTTGGCACCCGGTAAAGAAGCTTTTGACGTTTGGAATGTTTGGAAAGTTTTTCTTTTTCCCCCTTGTATGGCTGAACCGCGAAAAATCATAGATCTGAACGCTCCTGCTGGAGGTGCTGAAGGGCGTGTGCCCCCTCAAGCGGTCGACATCGAAGCGGCGGTGCTGGGATCGATGCTGATTGAAAAGGAATCGATCGCCAAAGCGGTCGAGGTGTTGGACGATACTGCGTTCTATAAACCTGCCCACGCCCTCATTTTTAGGGCGATCATCGCCTTATTTGAAAAGGCGGAACCCGTCGACCTCATTACGCTGACGGAAGAGCTCCGCCGCCGCGGCGACCTCGAAAAGATCGGGGGAGAGTACTATCTCACCGAGCTGACGTCGAAGGTCACGAGCGCGGCGAACGTGGAATTCCACGCACACATTGTGCTCGAAAAAGCCCTGATGAGGCAGCTCATCGCGTCGTCGGCCGAAGTCATTCAGCGGGCGTACAGCGAGACTGAGGACGCCCTGGGCCTCCTTGACCAGGCGGAAGCGAAGATCTTCGACATCTCGGAACAGCGGATGAAGAAGTCGTTCGTGACGATGGGGAACGCCGTGCACAAGACCATGGCAATGCTCGAGAGCATCCACGGCAGTCACTCGGGCGTCACAGGAGTGCCGTCCGGATTCACGGACCTCGACAACCTCACGGGTGGATTCCAGTATTCGGACCTTATCATCGTCGCAGGACGTCCCAGCCAGGGAAAAACGGCGCTCGTCCTTTCGCTTGCGCGCAATGCGGCCGTCCTGCACGACGTTCCAATCGGGTTCTTCAGTCTTGAAATGTCCGTCCAGCAGCTTGTCATGCGGCTGATGTGCGCGGAAGCGCGTGTGGATGCGCACAAAGTTCGGACCGGCCGTCTGCCCGAAGACGAGTGGAAGAAGTTGAGCGTCAGCGTTGGGCGATTGTACAAGACGAAGATATTCATCGACGATACGCCCGGGCTCGGCATTCTGGAACTGCGCGCGAAGTCGCGGCGATTGAAGGCTGAGCACAACGTCGGCCTGATCATCGTCGATTATCTTCAACTTATGCAGGGACCGCGCAACGCGCAAAGCCGCGAGCAGGAAATCTCTGCCATTTCCCGTTCGCTCAAAGGATTGGCCAAGGAACTCAGCATTCCCGTCATTGCGCTCTCGCAGCTCAACCGGGCGGTTGAAGCGCGCACGGACAAGCGGCCGGCTCTGGCCGATTTGCGCGAATCTGGTGCGATCGAGCAGGATGCGGACGTCGTTATCTTCGTCCACAGACCCGAGGTCTACGGCATCGACACGGTGGATGGCGAGCCGACGGAAGGCGTAGCCGAGATCATCATCGGCAAGCAGCGGAACGGTCCCACCGACGCCATCAAGTTGCAATTCATCAAGCAGTACGCACGGTTCGAGAACCGGCTGCAATTCCCTCGCGATCAATTCCTGCCTCCTCCGCCGGCGGCGCTGGAGCCGGGAGAATCGCCTTTTTAACGAACGGCTGGGCGTACAGCCCAAGGCGCAGAGCGAACAAGGTGTGTGACGAAACTTGGGATCCTGAAAATCTTCCGCACAATTCTGCGTCCCCGCCGCATTGCATGTCTGCTGTGCGATGCCCTGTGGCTGGTGTTTCCCACGATGGCGCAGGAAGGCGTCTGGTCGGTGCGGGCTTCCGGCGGCATCTCCGTGCTTTCCTTTCGTAGTGTCGACGAAGAAGGTCGCCGCGACATTGCGGCCTTCAACAGGCTCGGTTATCCCATCGCCGACTATCCGCCTCTCCGATCGGCCCCTTCCGTTGAGGCAAATCTCCGGTATCGATTCGATCGCGACACGGACGTCAGTCTGTTTTTCTCGTACATGCGGGCCACGACGGCAACGATGCTGAACGATTCCGCCCGTTTCCTTTCCCTCGACCGCAAGCTCACTTCCACGGATTTCGGCATAGACTTTTCGTACTATTTTCCCCCACTCGTATACGATGCTGAGCTGTCGGCATTCCTCGGACTTGGCCGCATGACCGGACATGCGGACCAGACGACGAAGGAAACAAGGGTGGTCAAATCTGCCGACTCGACAATAACAGAGATCGTCCAAGATGCGTTTGCGGGTCATACAAAATCGAAGCTGTATGTGCGTATCGGCGTTCAGGGAACAATCCTTATCGTCGGTCCCGTTCATTTCGCTGCGACAGTGGTCTACAAATACGCGCCGATCGGCAAACTCGACGGCATTCTCAGGGAATTTTCGGTCATCCGTCCGTATACCACGTCAATCGAGTTCAATTACTCGACGCTCGATGTGAAGGCGGGCGTAGAAGTGCGGCTGTAGGTAAAGCCAGGTAGAAGAGAAGTGAAGGGCCTTGATGAGAGAATGGTCCACGAAGCACCACAAAGGTATACGAAATGAGTATTGATTATAATCCATTTCGGTGTCCTTCGTGGAAAATCTTCAAAAATTGAACAGGAGCAACCCCATGAATCGACGAATGTTCATAGCATCAATTCCGGCGCTCTGGAGTGCGTCGTCGCTGGTAGAAGGAAAGACGATCTCTTCTTTGTTCCAGGACATGGACGATGCAATGCTCTGCAAGACAAAGTTCGACGTTGCCGTATCGATGAAGCTGCGTGAAAAGCCGATCGGTGACGTGGTGGCGGCGATCGGCAGGACATTTCTCGGCACGCCGTATCTCGCAAATGCTCTGGAAGTGCCGGGCGAAGAGCATCTTGTCGTGAACATGCGCGGACTGGATTGCGTGTCGTTCTACGAGAATGCCCTGACGCTGGCTCGGTGCGTCAAATTGGGGAAAGTGACATTCGACGATTACAAGGCGCAATTGCAGATCATCCGGTATCGGGACGGAGTCATCGACGGATACCCCAGCCGGTTGCACTACACCTCCGACTATTTTTACGACAACGATCGCCGGGGAACGTGGAAGAACATCACGAAAGACCTTGGAGGAGTCGTTTTCGAGAACACCGTCGGGTACATGTCGACGCATCCGGAATCCTACCGCCAGCTCAAGGAAGATGCGAAGTTGATACCCGTGATTTCTGAACAGGAAAAGGCGATCAACGGCAGGACGCGGTACTATATACCGAAGGATAAGGTGAAGGAGATAGAAGGCCGGCTGCAGAACGGGGACATTCTTGGAACGACGACGAATTTTCCCGGACTCGATACGTCTCACACCGGCGTTGTCATTCGTGAGGATGGAGTTACAAAATTCATGCACGCCCCGCTTTCCGGCAAGAAAGTGCTGATCAGCGAGAAACCGCTCAACGAATATTTGGCAGGGAACAAGGGACAGACGGGTATCATGGTGGTGAGGCCGTTGGAGCCTACTGCATAACGCATAGAGAACATCCGGGACGGTTAAGCGTCCGGGACTTTCATGTTTGTCCCGTGATGTCCGTTACGCAATCCGTCAATTCGCTTCCTTACATTGCCACTGTTCTATGCTCACTCATCTTACTATCGCTCAGGGCGACATCACTACTCAGTCCGTCGACGCCATTGTGAACGCCGCCAACTCATCGTTGCTCGGGGGCGGAGGCGTGGACGGAGCAATCCATCGTGCCGCCGGGCCCGAATTGCTGGAAGAATGCCGCACACTCGGCGGCTGTCAAACCGGTGAGGCGAAGGTCACAAAAGGATATCGCCTGATGGCGCAATACGTCATCCATACTGTCGGACCGAGGTGGCTCGGCGGCAGTCATCGTGAGGAAGAGCATCTGGCTTCGTGTTACCGCTCATGTTTTGAACGAGTACAGGAGTACGGCATCCGGTCCATTGCCTTTCCTTCCATCAGCACCGGAGCGTACGGCTTTCCCGTGGAATCCGCATCTCGCATCGCCCTGCGCGAGATTACATCGGCGATGGAAAATGACCCGCAACTCCAAGTAACCGTCGTCTGTTTTGATGCGATGACACACGCCGCCTACCGACATGCCCGTGTTGAATTGAAGCTGTGATTCCTTGCCCGACGCACAATTTTTTCTTACTCTGAGCCGATGAACGTCTCCCGTTCCATGGCGGTCCTGCGAACGACCATTCTGGCGGCTCTCCTGCTGGCCTGCGAATTTCCGACAATCGCCCAGCAACCCATCCTCAGCCCCCGTGATTCCGTCCAAATGCGGCTTAACGGCAAACGGATCTTCATCGATTACGGCCGACCCTCCATGCGCGGTCGCGTGATCATGGGGGGACTCGTGCCGTACACGCGGTGGTGGCGGACCGGGGCGAATGAGGCAACGTCATTCAAGACCGACGCAGACCTGTTTATCGGCGATTCAGTCGTTCCGAAGGGAGAATACACATTATATACGTTCCCGTCCGCGAAGCAATGGAAGCTCGTCGTCAATCGACAGACGGGACAGTGGGGGACGATCTATACGCCGGAGCTGGACCTGGTGCGGGTAGGAATGTACACCCGAAAACTCCGCAAAGCCGTCGAGAAATTCACCATTCGGCTCGAAAAGACGGGGAAGACGACGGGAATTCTCCACTTGATTTGGGAGAAGACGGACGTCTGGGTGCCGTTCCGGCTGGCTCCGAACGATGTCACGAAGGCTCAAAGGTAGGGAACCATGGCGACAACGATCACGGTTCGTCCGAACGGCAGTTTGCGGGTGGAAGGAGAGTTCGTGCTTCTCGACGGTGAGGGAAAAGCATTCGACCTCGCCGGACGAACGAGAATTTCCCTCTGTCGGTGCGGCCACAGCAAGGATAAACCCTTTTGCGATTCAACGCACAAGACGTGCGGTTGGGAATCGGTCGTCGTGGCAAGAACACTGCCACCGTTGGTTCCAAAGACCTAGCAGGCTGCGGAAAAAAGAAAATTCAACCGCGAATAAACGCTAATCGACGCAAATGCGTAAGTTCATTTCGACCGTTATCACAGGAATTCGCGTTCATTCGCGGTTTTCTATTCTCCGAGACATCTCACTTCATAGATTTTCCGCAACCTGCTAGGCCACATTCTGACGAAAGTGGTACAGCACAACGGCACTTGCGCTGGCCACGTTCAGCGAGTCAACCCCCGCCTGCATAGGAATGACGACTCTCACCTGACACATCGCAAGCACTTCCTCGCGTATTCCTTCTCCTTCACTCCCAAACACCACGCATACATCCCCGCCGAACGAGATCGTTTCGAGCGGAACGCTTCCGCGAGACGCATCTGCCGCAATGATGCGTACTCCGTACCGGTTGTGTAAGTTCCCCAAGAATGTCGGCAAGTGGTCGGCATGAACGACCGGAAGACGGAAAACTGTTCCCATCGAATTCCTTACCGCCCGGCGGAGATACGGACTGCTCGACGTTTCTCCTGCAATGACAGCGGCCACGCCAAAGGCGGCACAATTCCGTACCACAACACCCACGTTCTCTGCGTTCGCCAATCCATCCAGTGCCACGAAAATCCGGGGGGAAGGAGTGCGCTTGAGTACTTCGTCAAGCGATTCGGGCGCGGGAATCATCCCCAAGGCCATGATCCCCTGATGAAGATTGAATCCGACGATTTTCTCCAACAGGCCTTTCGGAGCGACGAAAGCGTCGAGGTTTTTCTCCTGTTTTTCGAAGAATGTCCCGTGGACTTCCAACCATTCGGGCGTCAGGAGGACTGAAACAACGGCCCGGCCGCTCTCAAACAGCCGCAGAACGACTTTTTCTCCTTCTGCGACAAACAGTCCCTCGCGACGGTGCTCTTCAGGCCTCCGCAGCGTACGGAAATGGTGCAGTTCCGGTGCATCGATGTCGTCGACGTGATGGATGCGCATGGTCATGAATGTACGAGTTTCGTCCTCAACATCCTTCGTTTGAGGTTCCGGGATTTTCTCGGTAGGTTGCGGCAGTCATGAAGCATCCACGATGCACATACAGCTTTTGGTGTGCCGCCGTTCTTTCCTTCCTGAGCACCACGATTGCTTCCGGCCAGTCGTCGGACATTCGGGGCGTCGTTTCCGACAGCTTGACGGGAGAGAAAGTACCGTTCGCGTCCGTGGTCGTGGTCGGCATCAGCCGCGGAACGTCGACGAACGTCTCGGGATTTTTCCTGATCGCCGGCTTGCAGCCCGGATCCTACGAGGTTTCCGTTAGCTCCGTGGGATACCATCGTAAGGTGGTGAGGACGGCGGTGTGGCCGGGAGAGGCGACGAATTTGACCGTTGCGCTCTCACCGGAGGCCGTCCAAGTGGGCGAAGTCGTCGTCACGGAGCGTGCGAAGCGCGAGTTGAAAGAGATCCAAACGAGCGTGCAGGTGATGGACGCGCGGGACATGAAAATGGTCCCGGTTGCCGGCCAAGGGGACATCTTTCGAAGCATTCAGGCTCTTCCCGGTATCGTTTCGACGAGCGACGTCAGCTCCCAATTCTACGTCCGCGGAGGGGCAGGCGACCAGAACCTCATGCTCCTGGACGGGATGCGCATTTACAATCCGTATCATGCGCTCGGTATCTATAGCATCTTCGATGCGGACATCGTTCAGACGACGGAGATCTTTACGGGTGCGTTTCCTCCCGGCTTCGGAGGCCGGTTATCGTCCGTCGTTAACCTTGTCACGCGCGACGGTCGCAACACGACTCCCGCAGCGCAGGCGAGCGTAAATTTTCTGTCATCGAAAGTGCAGATCGAAGGACCCGTCACCGAAGACCTCCGTCTGTATGCCAATGCCCGCCGTTCGTTGGGCACCGTGGGGTTCAATCGATTCGTTCATCAGGATTCTCCCCTCTCGTTCTATGATGTCTTTGTGAAGGCGACGATGGCCGGCACAGGCGGTCAGTCGCGGTACAGCACCTCAGCGTTCCTGAGCGGCGACGAAATTGCTTTCCCGCAGCCGACGGAACCGGATTTCCATTGGACGAACAAGGCGATCGGGTTTTCCGGGTCGGGGCTTATTGACGACCACATCTATGTCGACGCAATCGCCGCTGGAAGCGAATTCAGGGGGGAGCGAGAAACCAAGTCGTCACAGTACAGCACACCTGCGTCGAGTATCGTCCGCGACTTCACGATCCGTACCAATCTTACGATCTACACGGAAAGCCGGACGCTGTATTTTGTCGGATTCGAATTCAATTTCCCCACACTCGAATACAACCTGGTCAATAACAGCGGGAATCGTTTGAGCATCAACAAAACAGTCCCGGACATCGCTACCTGGTTCCGGACACAGATGACGTTCGGCAGGTGGCAGTTCGACGGCGGCGTTCACATTGACCTTACCTCCATTTTCTATTCGGCGTCCAGCGCGTGGTTCCAGCCCCGGCTGAACGCCAGTCTCGCCCTCTTCCACGATTGGAGACTCAAGGCCTCCTTTGGCCGCATCAGCCAGCACATCGTCACGGTCAATAACGAAGACGACCTTATCACGCTCTTCGACGCATGGATCCCCATTCCCGACGACCTTTCTGCTGAACAGGCCGATCATGTGGTCCTCGGGATCGGCGGATCGCTCATCGAGCGGATCGGACTTGACGTTCAGGCATATTCCAAGAAGTTACGATCGCTCGTGGTGTATAATCGGGACAAGTTAACCTCCAGCGACCCGGATTATGTCGCCGGCAGCGGCTCCTCTTCCGGCGTGGAAGCTCTTCTTCGCTATGAAGACGCCGACCTGAGCATGATGGGTTCGTATTCGCTCGGATGGACGAACGTCACGAACGGGAATCTCACGTATACCCCCCGATACGATCGCCGTCATTCGCTGAAGCTGCTGGGGTCCGTTCGTGCAACCCAAGCTTGGGATATTTCGACTCGCTGGGAATTCGGGACCGGGCTTCCATTTACTCCTTCTGTGGCATCGTACAGCCGGCCCGGATTCAACGACTACATTCGTTATCCCGTGCCGTACGATCAGGGAACACCGTATATTTCACTGGGCGAAAAGAATTCCCGGCGACTGCCGACCTTTCACAGGCTCGACCTTTCCACGAGCTATCGTTTGCAGCTGGACAGGTTCCGGGTCTCCGTCGGCGGAAGCATCGTCAACGTGTACGACCGGCGCAATGTCTTCTATATCGACCGGCGCACGGGTCGTCGCGTCAATTCCCTCTCGATCTTTCCTTCGGCCACGCTCACCGTGGAGTACCAATGATCGGTCGGACGTCGGCCATATGTTGCGCGTGCCTGATAGCATGGGGTTGTTCGGACGAGTTCTCTCCGTCCGTTGAAGGTCCGCGGCCATACGTCGTTTTTGGACTTCTGAATTCCGCGGTCGACACGCAGTATGTTCGCGTCCATCCGACGTCGGCGCCGACGGACCCTGATCCCGGAAATCCTCTGCTCCCCGGGACTACGGTGACCGTGTCGGGAGGGGGCGTGATGACAGTATTCAACGCTATGCAGCTCGCTCCCGCGCCGGGTGCTGCGGACACGTCAATGATTCCAGCGTATGTTGCGTTCCCATTCCGCCCCGTCCGCGGCGCCACCTATTCTCTGCTTGTTCAGTCTCCGCCGGGGAATTCCACCGGGACGATGACAGTTCCGGAGATCGGCAGGCTCTCATTCTCGGATGTCAGCATAGTGCAGAACCCGTGGGGCTATAATCGCACGAACAGCTTCATTGTCGAAGTGACCCTCGCTTCCCAAGCGCTCGGATTTGCAGTTCGATTCCTCGTGGAGTATGAGCATTTGATCTCGGGGCAGTGGGTAGTAGAGCAGCGAGAAGTGCCGCTCTACTATGAGGATGAAGGGCAACCCGCCACCTCGCGTGCAGTCTATCCGGCTCTCGGTCGGCGCGCGGCCAACAATGAGCCAAATCCTTTTACCTTGCCGGAGCGCAACG
>MHAK01000034.1 GCA_001802945.1 Ignavibacteria bacterium RIFCSPLOWO2_12_FULL_56_21
CATCACCGTCACTGAGACGTAATCGCCACAACTCTGAGTCTTCAGCACCATCCATATTAGAGCGAACATACAAAATATGCTTACCGTCCAAGCTCCAATGCAGGGCATTATAGTCCCAACCTTGTGGGAGCATATGGATTCGTTGCGCCGTGCCCCCGTTTGCGGGAAGATCATACATGGACGCACGGCTCCCCTTAGGGAGAACAGGGAACAATATGTGCCGGCCGTCAGGCGAGAGTGAGAGAATTGGTTGAATGCCTGTCTCGAATGTATGTAACTGGATACTCTGGCCTGTTGAGATTTTACGCCGGATAATGGCAAATTTTTTCCCGATCCATGTAAAACCGTATTGAGTATCTCCATCATTTGAAACGATGAGGTTCCCTAAATAATTCGAATCGGACCCTAGCGAATAAGAAGTGAGTGTACGCGACGTCAATTCGAAACGCATATAGCGAAACCGTCCCAACGAATCCTTTCCAAACAAAATGAGTGCATTATCCGGTAGCCATTGAACCGTTTGAGGAAAACCACCAACAGCGACTGGATATTCGACAACCGCGCCCGTTGCTAGCTCACGCACAGCAAGCACAGAAGTGTTAGGTTGGGAACGTATTGACTCAACGAAATAGGCCAGCCGTATGCCATCCGGTGACCAAACCGGCGATGTACTTGCTGAAGCTGAAGGATGCGCTGCGACGACAGGGTGGTCTAGCGGCACGCCATTCCCGACATCAATTTTGGCCTGATATACTTGCCGTTCGCTCGACCAAACGCTATAGTAGAAATCATTGTTTGCGAATCCCATTGGCAAATCAGTCCACATATCTGATCGTATTAACACAGGCTCACCATTCGCTTTCCCGTTAAGAACTGGGAGCGCCCAAAAACCCCGTGATGCACCCCTATCGCTCTGGAACAACAAATGTCTCCCGTCCGGTGCCCATGCAAGAACTACATCATTGTTGGACCCTGAGAGAACAAGTTCATCGCGAGACCCGCCCGCGGCCATGATGTGAATATCATGGTTGGCTGCTGCCGTTGATCGATCCGTCGCGTCAAATGCGATCCAACGACCATCGGCTGAAACCGAGACGTTTCCTTTGGCGAGAGAGTCGTCCATAAGAACTGTGTCCAATGTGGCGGTCGAGACCGACACCCATGCTATGATACCTTTTCCTTTGCTGTATCGCTCGGCCAACACAAAGTTATTGTCCGCACTCCATCCGCGGGGTCTCGTCCAATCGCCCTTGAGTAGCGTCCGTACGTTGGTGCCATCGATGCTCGTAACACGCAGTTCGTATTCGAAGTTTTCGTTAAACCATGCATAAGCAATGCTATGTCCGTCGGGTGAGATACGCGAAAACTCGGCGAAGTTCGGTGAGGTTGACCAGTTCCCTTTGTTCGTAAGGCGTCGGTTCGTTCCTGTCATCAGATCGTGAATCGCGAGGTCGCCTGTACTCCAATCAACATACGAGAGGGATCGACCATCTGGAGATGGTGAACCGGTAGCGTCGACATCGTCCCCAGTCCAGGCGGGGCGAACGCTCGGGGCACGAGGGGTTGCAGTCGGGAAGCTACTGCCAAGTTGTGCACCCAACTGTTTTACCAATCCGAAAATATCTTCAGCGGCCCCTTCAACAGACCGTGTAACCAGAGGACGCGCACCTCGACTGCGATCATACAATGATGCGGTTATCTGCACACGTCCCTCCATCTCAAGGAGGCTGCCTTGCACATACAGGGCAGCACCGAGCCGTTCTGCTAATTCCCGAGCTTCGTCGGGATCAAACCCCGTGGCATGGCCGGATCCCTTTGCAGCAGAAAGCACTGTATGTGGATCAATCGCATTAATTCTGCCCGCCCCTGAAAGATCTGTGCTCAAAAGTTGCACCATGCCCTCACCCAGGTACGTAAGGCGGTCGCTTCCCCGCACTGAGAATGGTACAACCGCAATCGAATTCTCCTCGATGCCGGTAGGCGAAGGGCGGCGCATAAGTAGCAGGAGGGAAATAGCAAACGCGAGAGCAACAAGACCTCCATACACGTACGTCCGTCTCCTCATCAATCCAACGGTTCTTGTGGCTGTCTTTACAGGCACCCCGGATTCAATCTCCTTCTTGAACCGTCTCAAATCCACACGCAAATCATCGATACTCTGATACCGACTGCTACAGTCTTTCTCCATGGCCTTCTTCACAATCCTCTCCAGCTCCATCGGCACGTCGCTGCGAACCAACCTGAACGGCTTCGGTTCCTCGTTGAGAATTGAATAGACAATCGCCTCACTATAGGCACTCTGAAACGGCAAGCGCCCCGCAATCATTTCATACAACACAACACCAAGCGACCAAATATCCGTGCGATGATCAACCTTCTCGCCACGCGCTTGTTCTGGAGACATGTACGGAACGGTTCCCACGGTGCTGCCGGTTTTGGTCAGCATTGTCGCGGCCGCCGTTTTCGCAAGACCAAAGTCCATGATCTTTACCTGTCCTTCAGGCGTCAACATGATGTTACTGCTCTTGATGTCCCGATGCGTGATGCCCTTCTTGTGCGCGGCCTGCAAGCCTTCTGCTGTTTGGAGGGTGTAATGAATGACCGCCTCGAGTTCCAAATTCCCGCTTCCGAGTTTCTGCTGCAGCGTTTCGCCTTCATAATATGCCATGGCGATATACAATTGTCCATCCGGTGTTTCACCGATTTCATGGATGGTGCAGATGTTGGGGTGGTCTAATGCAGATGCAGCCTTTGCTTCGTGGATGAAGCGCTGTTTGTCTTTTTCGTCGGCAGCGAGATGAGAGGGCAGAAACTTCAGCGCGACAATGCGGTCGAGCTTGGTGTCTTGGGCTTTGTAAACGACGCCCATGCCACCCTCGCCTAACTTCTCGAGTATTTTATAGTGAGATATTGTCTGGCCGATCATATCGCTGTCTCCATTCCATAGGAAATTCCCATGTGGGGAAGCCAATGGCAGCTAACGTTTGCGGCAACAACGCCGCGGTTTTGCGAGCTACGTAAAGGCGCCGGACGCCGCTCGTAACGACACATTCCTGCGGCGGTAGGCGCTTGATCCGCGAGCACAACCGTGGAGCGGCTGGGTTCTACCATTGGTGAACGCCGTTGTTGCCGCTGTTAGGCGCAGCGGCCAGCTCACTATGCAAACGTAAGGGAATCGAGATATGCATCTCTGTTCTCGAGGAATTCTCTTCGAATCTTCGGAGATAGCAAGGCCTTGGAAATGGCGCCTCTGAGATACATCTCAGCATCCAGCATTAGCTCGATTGAGGCGTCACCTTTGAGCTTCGATAAGACGGTACCATGAACAACCTTAGACCTCCAATCATAAAGCTCTCTGCAGCGACGGAAGAGGAGAAGCCGGTCTTCTTTGCTACTGGCAAGAAACCTACTCAAGCGATGAGCTATTCGATAGGTAACTTCACGGCCGTCTCTGGGTCCGAAGAGGGATTCTAGTCCGAACCAGAGCAGAGGGTACCTCGTTGTCCACACGCCTTCCAGAAGTGCATACCAAAGTGAGTATGTTGCAACCCACAAACTCGAGTTTCGCGGGAGGGTGATGAGAACGCGGTGGATTCTGCGCGCCAGCTTGAAATGAGCAGCAGTCAGGTATGTCCTTTCGTACTTCATGTGGGCTTCTAGATCACGGACTCCTTGAAACATTCGCAACGACTTGTGAGATCCAAGCCTCTGGACATGAAAGACCACGTCGAATCCGAAATCGCAAGGTTGTGCAAGCCAGATGGCCAGGTTGGCCAAGTTGAGGAGCTCATGGTTGGCATCTTGAACCGATCTGGGCTCGGAGCCACTCCATTTTGGGTCTCGAGACCCAAGGTCGTCGGCAGAGTAGCCAACCTTTAGAATGTAACGGCATCGGGCGAAATGTAGTCTGCCGGGTCCGCTCAACTCTTGTGTGAAGTACTTCGATCTAAGCCACTTCGGCACCTTATCAAGGACTACACCTTCGGCTAAGCGAATCGGGGTCTTCAAGACATTGTGAGGATCCCGGTAGTTGATGGGTGCTATGGCGTGCCATGTGTCTTTCATTTTGGAAGCTGGCCGTTGCGCTTAACGTCCGCGGGCATTACGCCGTGCCTAACGAATGAAGTGAAACGGAATGGTTAGGCATGGAGCGAACTCTATGATCCCTTATGAAAAAAGTGAGCGTCGTAATGCCCGCTGTTATGCGCAGGCAAAGTTCTATATCAAAAGCGTTTTGCGGCACAAAAGCCAATTAGTTGCTCTGCAGTGTGCAAATATTTGTTGGCTCGCGGCAAGCCCATAAAATCATCCTTTTGATTTGTTGCTTCCTCTAGATTACCCGGACGACGAGCATGGTCATATCGTCGTGCTGCTTGGCGCCGGCTACAAATCCATCGGTTGTCTGCATCAAGAGCGAAAGCGTGTCAGAAGCCGAAAGCCCGAAGCAAGACCGTGCTGATTCTATCAAACGTTCTTCACTATACTGTTCTTGAGCTGGGTTCATCGCTTCGCTGATTCCGTCGGAAAACGCGACGAAAAGGTCGCCGGATCGAAGCGAGATGCTGGCCTGCTCGTATTGGAAGTGCGGTAGTATACCCACTGGTGGCCCGCCAGAGTCGAGTCGCACGACATGTAATTCTTCGTCTAACCGTTGGCTACCATTAGAAAGTACAAGCGGAGCATTATGGCCTGCGTTAACATAAGTCAGATTGCGAGTCTTTGGATCATAGTGGCCATAGAAGATCGTGGCAAACCGGTCTGCACTTGACGCCTCGTAGACCAACCGATTGACATGGCCCATGAGATCGGCGAGGTCAGCGCTTCCCCGCAGAGCTTGGCCACGCAGCGAAGCCTGCAGACTCGCCATCAACAAAGCTGCGGAAATTCCCTTCCCAGAGACGTCTCCGATCGCTAAGCCGAACATCCCATTCGGGAGAATAAGAAAGTCGTAATAATCCCCACCGATACTCTGCGCCGGTCGGCACGAGCCGCAGTAATCTAAACCGGAAACCAGCGGGAGGTTTTGGGGGAAGAGTCTCTGCTGTACTTCGCGCGCGATCTCCAGCTCGCGGTTCAATTCTGCGCGATGAGCAGTTGTGCGGGCGAAATTGCGGGAGAGAAATATGGATACGGAAATCATCAGCAGCGCCATAGCGTAGAAGGGCGCAGGGAAGTCGGAAAAGTGCCATAGCTTCGGTAGAATATGTAACCAAAGTATTCCTTCCCAGGGTTCGGAGAAAAGGTAGTAAAGAGTCGTAAGCGATAACGGTATAAACCCAAGCATGATGATCCAGCCCCCTTCAAGCCGGATCTCGTGTCTTCTGAAGCGAGAAATGAGAAGCACTCGCAGAATCTCCGCAAAGGCAATAATGAGAAATGGGACGATATACAATGGACCAGTGAGGGGCCTGGACCAATAGACGATGGCCAAGATTAAGCCAAGAACGCAAAAGGCTAGGAAGATTTTATGCAGCCTGGGATAGATAAGCAGATGTGTCAGTCGAATGGCCAACAAGGTCGTTAGGACCAGAGCTATGTTTTGAAGGCGGCCAGTCCAAACGAGATCTGCCGGATCCGAAATATCTAGATGCATAAAAGCAAGGAAGAAAACATAAACAGTCAAAGCGGAACTTGCACTCAACGCCCCAAAAAAAAGGTTGGCGCGGAACTGAGGATAAAAAAAGAACTGAAGGAGATGCACTAATGCAAACGCCAGAAAAACCCCTGTGAGAAACACTTGATGAGTGGCGGTTTTGCTTCTCAAGTTCTCGTGTTCAGCCCTCTCTCGAATGGCTTCGTCGTAGTTCTGAATGCGCCACACCAAGAAATTGTCTCTTTCGAACACGGGAGAGAGTAGTTGGAAGTTTGAAACTCTCTCGGCGAGAATGTGTCTCGATTTACCCGCAACCGCATATGAATTGGAAGGGAACGTAATGATTTGAGGGCTATGATAACCATGGTGAGTTTCCTCTTCCTCCTCAGCCGTACCAACTTTGCCGATGCGATAAACCAACGTACCATCCAGATAGAACTCATATGCTCCAAAAGCGTGCTGCACAACAACGGCCAAAGGGCCATTCCGGAATGTAGAGTCAATTTCCAGAACATACCGGAACCATCCGATGCCCGGCCAGCGATCCAACCGGGATGAGAATTCGGGTATTTGTTCCCATTCGCTATCATCGAACTCGGGCCGCGACCATGTACTGTCGTCGCCGAAACGGAACTTTGCGTACGCGGGAACTGGCCTGATCTCAGCTTCACCGTGATACTCGTTTCCTTCAGCGTCTCGTCCCTTATAGAACCAGTTTAACGGCCCAGCAGGCACTGGCCAAGACCAATTCACCCGCATTTTCGCTCTAACTGCCACCTTGCCTGGCGGTATCCAGCCATCGACTGTGGAATCTCCATCATTATACCATTTGGAGAACATGGCGGCGCTGGTACTAGATTCAAACCCATAGAGCCCGTGTTCGATGATTTGCAAAGAAACGTCAAGATTGTTTTTCACTTCGGTTCGGTAGCGCCATTGGTATGCCCCTACCTGCGGAGAATATATAGGTTTGACCGGGTTGGGAATGTGGCGAATGATCAGGGCTGTGGAGTCTTTTCGCGGCGCACGCGGTTGTGCGTGGGTCGATGTCGCAAAGATGGCGATGAGAACAAGCCCAAAGAAGAAAGCCTTCCTGGTTTCAATGGCGCACATGATTGATTTTTTCGGTAAACGACAAAATGATTGTGCCGCAAAACGCCTTAAGAAATAAAACTTTGCTTGCGCATAACGTCCGCGGGCATTACGCCGTGCTTAACAAATGGAGTGAAACGGAATGGTTAAGCATGGAGCGACCACAATAATCCTTTATGAAAACGGGAGCGGCGTAATGCCCGCTGTTAGTTGCAGTTGCCCTTCTATCTGAGCAAAAGAAGTTTCTTAGTCTCAGTGAATGAACCAGCTTGCAAGCGGTAGAAATATACACCGCTTGGCAAACCTACGGCGTTCCATTGCAGTGAGTACTTTCCAGCAGGCAACTGTTCGGAGAGAAGAATCGTCACTTCTCTTCCCAAAGCATCGAATACTTTCAGTGAAACAAATGATCTTGATGGAAGGGCAAAGGAAATAGTCGTCGCTGGATTGAATGGATTGGGATAATTCTGTTCAAGTCTGAAGTGCATCGGTAAGGCCGCTGAGAGTCTATCCACAGACGTAATCATCTCCGACAAGGGCCGCCGCCACACTCCGCCGCCACGAGTCCCGGCAAAGAGATTCGTGCCGGAGACGGCAAGAGCAGAGACATCCGTCAAGCCGGTACTCGCCGCAGTCCAGCTTGTGCCGTTGTTGGTGGAAAGAAAGACGCCGACATCAGTCCCGGCAAAGAGATTCGTGTCGGAGACGGCAAGAGACCAGACATTAGTGTTCGTCAAGCCGGTACTCGCCGCAGTCCAGCTTGTGCCGTTGTTGGTGTAAAGA
>MHAK01000035.1 GCA_001802945.1 Ignavibacteria bacterium RIFCSPLOWO2_12_FULL_56_21
ACTCATGTCGCGGAGCATCACCATTGAAAACGCTGCGACTATCCAACCAGGAATCGTCGGACTCAAGACTACGTCCCCACCCTGCATGGAAGGAAGAAAGAGGGAAAGTACAAACAGACCTAATCCAGTGAATAACAGGGTCCTCACAAAGGGAAAGACATAACAACATTGATCCTTTCTCTATTCAGCGTGCCGAGATTTCCGTTCTACAACTGCACCTCATATCTTTCCTCGACGACGTCCACTCCCCACTTATGCCCGGGGATCTTCTCGACCAGCCGGAATCCCACTTTTGTATACAGATGCGCCGCCGCCGTGAGGAGGCTGACGGTCCACAATCTGATCGTCTTGTATTTTCTCCGCCTGCTGAATGTGATCGCTTCTTTCATCAGCCTCCAGCCAAGCCCCGATCTCCGCGCTTCCGGCCGGACAAGAAACCAGCGCAATTGCGCGACCGACGGCTCGGCAGTTACGATCGCAATGCACCCGACGATCTTCCCTCCACGCTCGGCGATCCACAATCGCTCCCTGTCCGTGGGCGACTTCGAAAACGCCGCAAGCGGACCCGTGACATACTGCTCAAATTCCTCATTGAAACCGTATTCCTCCGCATATACTTCACCGTGCATCCGTACGATCGCTTCGACGTCACCGTCATACACCTTCGACCGAAGCGTCACCGCATCTTTCACAGGAATCGTGGATTGCATTGATGTTTTCCCGAGTTTTCGGTCCGCACATCGCGGACCCCGCATCTACTTCTCTTTCTATCAATCCACTTCGTTCACCTTTTCTTCTTCATTTCCGGAGCTCTAACATCGGCCTTCTTCTGTTTCGGCTTGTCCGGCTTGACGACGGTCTTGGACTGCTTCACCGCAATCGTGGCAGGCTTTGGACCTGCGACCGGTTTCGGCGCAGGGACCCCAGGCGCCGCAGGCTGCGCGTTCTTCCACCGCTCAAGCTTGGTGATCCCCTTCGCCGCCGCCAATGCCTGAAAATCCTGCATCCCCGTCGCCTTCAGGCTCGCACGGATGAACTCCTGCATTTGATGTACCGTCCATTTGGGCTGCCTAAACTCGCCCTTCTCATAACAATAAGCGCAGTACATCCTACTGATCGTTCCATCTGCATTCGTGCCGCCACCATGAGGGCTTTTGTTGAGCATCATGCCGCAGCTTTGGCACTCTCTGTAAATTCGTTCCATAGCGTTTTCCACCTGATGAAAATGCGCTGAAGTCGTTTATTGGTAAATGGTGAATCCCGCCAGAAGATAGAGCATGGCGGACGGGCGTGAACCTGCCCGCCCTTTTGCTCATGCATAGCGTTCCTTTAGGATCGCGACATGATGCCTCTCGTGTCCCACAATAATGAACGCCAACGCCCGCACCGTAAACGGATTCCCGCTGCCGATCCCTTTGCGTGACCAGACGTCCGGACCGAATCCCTTGAACATGAACACGTGCCCCTTTCGTACGTTCTCGAATTCGCTGATGAGGTCTTCCATGGACTGCTTACCGAACGTTGACGCATTCACCCAGTCGTCCGGCTCGTACCCCGGCAACGCATGAGGAGTTTTCCGTGCGAAAAAGAGTGCCCGCTGTCCCATGACGCGTTCCGTGTCGATCATGTGCCCCACGACCTCCTTCACCGACCATTTCCCGGGAGCGTATCGCTTCTCACCGGCAGATTGCGGCAGACTCCGCAAATATTCGGCTGTCCGGACGATCTCGGAAGACATTGCGAGTATGACATCGGTTTCCGGCACGAGGTCGATGTACTTGGTATAATATGGGATGTGCTCGGCTGGCTGCGGTCGTTCAACGATCATCGAACAATCCAATGGAGTGTTAAAAGATTACCTGCGGGCTGTATCTATCAAACTTGGGGAAACCCCTACTCGGATGCAAGGATTGAATCTCCCCATAATCCTGACTACATTTACTCTGTGAGACAAATCAAGCTCGCAATTTTCGGAGTTCTGGCAGTACATGCACTGCTTCCTGCCCAGCCCACGTATCTCTTTCTCCGCAACGACGTTCCCGCCAGAACTGCCGCACTCGGCGGCTCGTTCGTATCGATGCAGAACGACCCGAACATTTTGTTCGTCAATCCGGCGGGACTGACAACACTCGAACACGACGCAGTGTCAGTATCGTACCTCGATCATTTGATGGATATTGGGGCGGGGAGTTTCGCCTATGCCGGCACGTGGGAACCCATCGGCCCGTTCGCCGTCGGGATCACTTACTACCACTACGGCCAGTTTGACGAGACCGATGCGTCGACGAACGTCTATGGGACCTTCTCCGCAGTCGATCTTGCGGTTTGTGCAGGAACCGCCTTTCAGCTCGACGCCTCGTCGTCCGCCGGAATTTCTGTAAAATACATCTCTTCCTCCATTGCCGAGTATTACTCCACAGCGCTCGCACTCGATGCAGGGTACATGTATTCCGTACCCGAAGAGAGAGTCTCCATCGGAATATCGCTGCTGAACGTCGGGACGCAACTGAGTGCGTATGGAACGACGCGGGAATCGCTTCCCCTCGACCTCAAGGTGGGAATCACGAAACGACCCGAGCATCTCCCCGTGTACCTCAACCTGAACTTTCACCGACTTCAAGATGGCGCCGTCGACATCGCGGAACGCGTCAAGCAGTACTCCTTTGGCGCCGAGTTCGACATGAGCGAATCACTCCGGATGCGGGTCGGCTACAATAACAGGTTGCGGCGTGACCTGAAGCTGGGAACCAGCTCAGGACTCGCCGGGTTCTCCGGCGGTTTTGGCCTCTCGATCGCCGGCTACCTTGTCGATTACGCGTACAATTCGTACGGCGCGATCGGTGGATTGCACCGATTCAGTATTTCGAGCCAACTACCATAAACTAGCCAATTAGAGCCGGTCCCAAAAATACTCTCGGCACGCCCGCCTGCCCACTCGAGCTACCAAATGCGGCGGGGAGGCAACAACCGCAACGTTCTGAAATATTGAGTTTGCTGCACTAATCTATAGAGAATCTTTCGTTGCGAGAGTTTCTTTTTGAGATGGCTTCTAACCAACATCCGGCTTTTCTACGTCCTCCCTCGAACTCCTTCTTCTCACCCTCGTAGCCTTTTTCGCTTCAACTTTTTCGACGCTTGCAGGTTTCGGAGCGTCGATGCTCTTCCTTCCGGTATATGTTCACTTCGCCGGAGCCACTGAAGCGGTTCCGGTATTCACCATCGCCGGCCTTTTGGGCAATCTGACAAGAGCAGTCATGGGTTTTCATACGATTGCCTGGCGGAAGGTCGTCTTCTTCTGCTTCGGGGCGCTTCCTGGTGCGATACTTGGCGCGGAGATTTTTGTCGAACTCCCGCCGGCCATGCTCCGGAAAGCGCTGAGCGTCTTCCTCATTCTCTTGATCGTCGGCCGCAAAGTGATGCTGAAGAAACCATGGCCCGACTGGGCGCTGGTGCCCGGAGGGTTTGGGTCAGCTCTGCTGTCGGGCGTATTTGGATTCGCCGGACCGTTTTCCGCTGCCATCTTTTTTAGTCTGGGATTGTCGCCCCTCTCGTATATCGCGAGCGAGGCAACGACCGCGGTCTTCACGCATGTGACCAAAACGATCGCTTATAGTTCTCTCTCGGTGTTGTCGAACGAAACCATTGTGCGAGGGGTGTACTTCGGACTTGTTATGGCAGCAGGCGCGTGGGGGGCGAAACGCTGGTTGTTGAAGATCCCTGCCGAGAAGTACAGCCGGGCGATCGAAGCGGTGTTTGTGATCGTTGCGGTGAGCTTATTGTTGTAGGCCGCAAAAAGGCGCAAAAAGCACAAAACAACTTTGCGACTTTTGTGACTCTTTGCGGCTAAGATCCACTCTAGAGTTCTCTTGCTCTCAACCGAGCACCTTCTGCAACATCAAGTCTGATACATAGAAGAGCCCGATGCCACCAAACACCATCAGCGGCGGCATGCGTTCTTCGCATTTGTTGATCTCCGGTATCAGGTCCGTCGCCCCCACGTAGAGCACCGTCCCCGCCGAGAAGGCGAGTATCCTTCCCAGCCACACGCGATCGATCTCCGGAAGAACCACCACAGACGCGGCCCCAAGAACCGTTGCCCCGCCGATGGCCAGCGCAGCCCTGATGACCGTTTGCCGTGAAAATCCCGCAGACAGCATGATCGACCCGATCGTCAATCCCTCCGGGAATTTGTGGAGCAGTACCGCCGCGAAAACGAGAAGCCCGAGGAGCATATTAAACTGGATCCCGACAGAGATCGACAATCCGTCGAAAAATGCGTGAACCATCAGGCCGCTGAACGCGGAGATGCCCGCCAGATGCGACGCCATCTTTTCCTTGTGCGTCTCTTCGCCAAAATGAAGATGGCCAACGAGCGTATGCTCAAACAAATGGAGCGTACTAAACCCTGCGAGCGCGAACATCGAGGCTGACGCCCCGATCGCTTCGAACGAGGTCGGTATCAACTCAATGAAAACGAGCGCAAGGACGAATCCCGCACCAAGGGCGAGGAGGATCACCTGTGCCCGTTGCGGCCAGCGGCCGCGGACGGCAATAAGCCAGCCTCCGAGGAACTCAGCGAGGGCAGCGGCAAGACCTAAAAGAAGCACAAGGGAGGTCATGGAAAGTATGCACCAAGCAATATGCAGTCGAGAGAAAGATGTGCGCCGAGCGTCTAGCGCTAAGCGCTTTGCGTCATGCGCTGCGCAAGAAATGCACTGAGGCTCTCATTTGCCGTACGGTTTTTCAGTGTACTTCTTCGCGTCGCGATGGGAATTCTCGTATTCCTTCATTGCCAGCACCTTCCGATATTGCTGCAATGCATGTTCCCGCTTCCCCTGCAGGTCGTAGATCATTCCCACCTGAAGATTCGCGAGCGACATGAACCCGGAAGGACCTTCCTTATCCAGTTTCCGCGACAGCTCGTCGGACTTGTAGAAATATTCGAGCGCCTGAGGGTATCGTCCGGCGAAAAATTGATATCGCCCCAGATAATAGTAGGCTTCTCTCCCGTCGTACAGGTCGTACCCGGTCTGTTTCTTTACGTACAACTCTTCAATCTCCGTGAATACGGCGTTGGCTTCATCCATAAGACCGTTGGTCACGAGCGTACGTCCAAGATACCGGTGGAACAGCGGATTGCGGGGATATGAGGCGTGCAGCGACCGGGCGATCTCGAGGGCGCGTGCGAAGTTCTTTTCATACAAATAGTAATTCTGCATGAGAAAATACTTCGCTTCCACCCGTGCATAATTCGCGTTCTTTGTCGCCAGTTCTAGCTGCGCCAGGCCTTTCTTCCGGTCGCCGGACGGGAAAAAGATCATCAGCGGCTTTACGATCGGATAACGATCGGGGATGACCTCTGCATAATAATTGTAGATGCCCATGCCCAGCAGGACATCGGCGTTGTTCGGGTCGAGCGTATATGCCTTTTGGACCAGGGGGAGGGCCACAACGCCGTCGTTTGCCGCGCCGATCCAATTACCCCGGTTGGCGCGGAGCCGTCCACGAAACCCCACCGACCCTCCTTTGAAGAACAGCGCGGTGATATCGTCGGGATTCTTGTCTAGGCGCTTGTCGCACATGTCGATGACGATTTCCAGCTTGCGAAAGAACAGGTCGTCTTGCGATGCATCGTCGTAGTTGCAGAGGATGCGCCACCACTGGACCATCGCCTGGAAGAAGAACCCGGCCGGATGATCGGGGCGGAGTCTGACGACCTCGGCCAGCGTCCCCTCGGCTTTATCGAATTCCAGGTTGTACACCTGGTCGATGCTCGTTTGCAGAAGCTTGTCGACTCCCGGGTCTGCAATCCACTGCGCTTGCAGCACGACCCCGCAGACAGGCAACATTATGCTCACCGCGACCGCAAGCCAAATCAACCGTATTGTACTAAACGATAATGTCCGACCGTCGGACTTCAATATGTGCATTCGCTTTGTCGTAGTGCCTGCTTCAGACCGATCCACGAGTGGTACGGCGAGATGAGCCTCACTGAGGCAGTCCCCATCTGTAGTCAACTTACAGCAATCGAACCGCAACGAACTCCTTCACCCGGTCCGCCGACACGCGTTCCTGTTTCATCGAATCCCGGTCGCGGACGGTGACCGTCTGGTCCTGCAGTGTCTGGGAATCGACGGTGACGCAGAAGGGGGTCCCGGCCTCATCTTGGCGGCGGTATCGGCGCCCCACTGCGCCGCTGTCGTCGTAGAATACCCGGAAATGCGGCCGGAGGTCCGCTTCGATCTTTCGGGAGAATTCCGGCATACCGTCGCGATTCACGAGTGGAAATATGGCCGTCTTCACCGGCGCGAGCTTCGGATGGAGGCGCAGGACGACGCGCTGTTCCGTCCCCCCCTCCCCCGTGGGGGCATCTTCTTCGCGGTACGCATCGACCAGGAACGCCATGAACGAACGGCTCGCGCCGGCAGACGTTTCGATCACAAACGGCGTAAAGCGCTCTTTCGATTCCTCGTCGAAGTATTTCATGTTCTTGCCGGAGAATTCTTCGTGCCGCGAAAGGTCGTAATTCGTCCGGTTGTGCACGCCTTCGATCTCTCCCCATCCGAACGGGAATTCGTATTCGATGTCGTAGGCATCCTTGGCGTAATGGGCGAGCTTTCCCTTGGGATGCTGGTGCCAGCGCAATTTTCCCGGCGTCATTCCGAGTTCGTTGAACCACGTGAGCCGTTCGGACCTCCAGTATTCGAACCACCGATCGTCCGTCCCGGGTTTGACGAAGAACTGCATTTCCATCTGCTCAAATTCACGCGTCCGGAACAGAAAATTCTTCGTGTTGATCTCATTCCTGAACGCCTTGCCGATCTGGGCAATGCCGAACGGCAGCTTCTGGCGGGAGGCACTCTGCACGTTCAGGAAATTCACGAAGATGCCTTGCGCAGTTTCCGGCCGCAGGAACACGACGGCTGATGAATCCTCCACCGGTCCGACGAACGTCTTGAACATCAGGTTGAATTTCCGGGCTTCGGTGAACGATCCCTTCGCGCCGCAATTGGGGCACGTCACTGACGCGATAACCTTCGCACTGCCGGCATCTGTCGACGTAAGCGCGGCGTATGCTTCCTCGATCACCGAATCCTTCTGCTGGCCGTCGAACTTTCCCGGTTCGATATCGCGAAGGGCCTCCTTTTTCTTCTTCAGAGACAATTCTTCAACGATGATATCGGTACGATACCGCGACTTGCACTTCTTGCAATCGACCATCGGGTCGGTGAAATTTTCGACATGACCGGAGGCTTCCCAGACCCGCGCGTGCATGAGAATCGACGCATCGATTCCCTCGACGTTTTCCCGGTAGGTCATGTTCTTCCACCAGGCCTGCTTCAGGTTGTTGAGCATTTCCACGCCCAGCGGACCGTAGTCCCAGCAGCCGTTGAGCCCGCCGTAGATCTCGGAAGACTGGAAGACGTAC
>MHAK01000036.1 GCA_001802945.1 Ignavibacteria bacterium RIFCSPLOWO2_12_FULL_56_21
GCCGGCATCATCTCCAATTGCTTAACGCCGAGATGCTCCGCTTCTTCGCGGAGCTCGATGTTGATCTCGTGCAGTGTTTCGATGTGCTCGGTGACGAAGGCGATCGGTACGATGAGGATCCGTCTACGTCCCTGACGCAGGAGTTCCTCGACTATGTCGGTCAGCGCCGGCTGAAGCCATTTCTGCGGACCGACCTTGCTCTGATACGCTAGACGATGAGGCGACGTCCAGCGTCCCCGAGCGACCACAGCTCTTACGGTCTCTTCAATCTGCAGTTGATACGGATCCCCTCGTTTGATATAACTGAGAGGAACACCGTGCGCGCTGAACACGAGTTCAATGTCTTTTGGATCCACACCGGAAAACCTGCGGTATGTTTGATTGATGTTCGCGACTACGGCGTCGATCATCGACGGATGATTCGGATAACAGCAGATCAACTTTGTTGGAACGTCCAATCCACTCAACATCGCCTGTCGCCGCCATTCATTCACACTTGAAAGCGTTGTCGACTGCGAGAATTGGGGATAGAGGGGAAGAAGGACGATCTGCGTAAAACCGCCCTGTTTCACCTGTTGAACGACGGCGTCTGTCATCGGATGCCAATAGCGCATGGCAACAAAGACCTTTGCATCGGCTCCCGCAGCGTGGAGCGAGACCTGCAGAGCTGCCGCCTGGCGGTCGGTCAATTCCCGAATGGGGGATCTTCCGCCGATCGCCGCATAGTGCTCCGTCGCATGAGGCGCGCGATTCTTCGAGATCCAACGGGCGAGAGGTTTGCCGAACAGGGAGGAGCCTGGAAAATCAAAGATGTCGGGATCGGAGAAGAGGTTGTAGAGGAACGGTTCGACGGCATCCAGAGAATCCGGACCGCCGAGCTGAAAGCAGATTACTGCAGTGCTTTGGGAAGTCAAATGAGATCCTCACGCAAAAGATTCTTCCACGAATGTACACCAATACAATGAAGAACTCTTTCGACACAACTGGACACTAATGAACAATAAAATATTCGTGCTCATTCGTGTATGTGTCATACGCCCGCATTCGTGTCAATTCGTGGAATGTCTTTACTGTTAGATCCAAGACTTTGGTTGTCTCAAGACTGCCAACAGCTTTTCCTCGCTCGACCCTGGCTCAGGTACGGCATTATAGTCCCATCGTGCCAGCGGCGGAAGGGACATCAGGATCGACTCGACGCGCCCTTCTGTTTCAAGTCCGAAAACTGTGCCGCGGTCGTAGACGAGGTTGAATTCTGCATAACGACCACGACGCTGCAGCTGCCAGCGTCGTTCACGTTCGCCGTACGTAGCAGCCCGCCGTCGTTCTACGATGGGCGCGTACGAGCCGAGAAATGCGTTCCCACACTGTTGGATGAAGCGGAAGTGCGTGTCGAAATCTCCGCGGAGGTCGTCAAAAAAAATCCCGCCAATGCCACGGGATTCACCTCTGTGCTTGACCGTAAAATATTCGTCGCACCATTTCTTGTAACGGGGATAATATGAGGCATCCGCTGTGTCGCACGCTGACTTCCATACTCCGTGAAAATGCCGTGCATCTTCCTCATACAAATAGTACGGCGTCAGGTCGGCGCCCCCACCGAACCACCAGTCGCCGTTGTCTGCTTCGAGAAAGCGAAAATTCGCGTGTACCGCTGGAACATGGGGATTCAATGGATGAAGAACGAGTGAAATACCGGAAGCTGCAATCTCCCGGGCGTCCATCTTCAATCTCCCTGCGGTGGCAGCCGTGAGCGGCGTGCGAATGGAGGATGTATTGACTCCCGCTTTTTCAAAGACAGCGCCTTCCTGCAACACCCGACTTCGACCGCCCCCTCCGTGCGCATGCTTCCACGTATCCTCCCGAAAGATACTGCGACCGTCGATCTTCGTCAGCGCCGAACAGATGCTCTCCTGCAAACTCTCAAAGTACGACGCCGCACGCTGCGAGAAGCCTGAATCCATCGTCAATCCTTCTCCGATGATTTCTCTTCTTTTTCATCTCCCAACGTACTTATGAGTTCGTTCCACTCGAACCAACGGTCGCGTCCCAGTATCCACTTTTCCATCCAACGGAATTCAGAGACCATTTTCACCAGCTGATTCCGCATATCGGGAATTCCGTGGGACGACCCCGGATACACAAAGTACTCCGTCGGTATGCCGAGCTGTCGTAGCGCCATGTGTAACTCATCGCTCTGTGGACGCGGCACGCGCGGATCGCCGTCGACGACGTGGATCAGTGTCGGTGTCTTCGCGTCGCGAATGTATTTCAGGGGCGAAACATCCCAGAATTTCTCAAAATTGTCGTATGGCTTGCCGCCGAAATAGAACTCCCGGTTTCGCTGAATGTCGCTTTGGGCATACATTGACGTCCAGTTGACGGCCCCGGCGCCCGACGAGATTGCCTTAAACCGGTCCGTATGCGTCAGGATCCAGTTCGACCAGTGTCCTCCGGCGCTCCACCCCATAACACCGAGCCTGGCGCAGTCTGCAACTCCTTGTGCAATCACATGATCGACTCCCGCCATGATGTCCTCGTATCCTTGACGGAAATAGTCACCGCCAATCTGCATCCGGAACTTCTCTCCGTAATTCGACGAGCCGCGATAGTTGGGAAGCAGGCATGCGAACCCCACCCCCGCAAAGACATGCGAATAATATCCGTATCCGGCGTTGAAACTGAGCGTGACCGCGCCGGCCGGTCCGCCATGGATCTGTACGATGAGAGGATACCGTTTTCCTGGCTGTGCGCCGACGGGTTTCACTAGAATGCCTTCAACGACAGTCCCATCCGTGGAGGTCCATTGCACTGCCTCTGTCTCTCCCAGAGCGATATCGCGCACATGCGGGTTCGCATCCGTAAGGCGCTTCCAGGAACCCCTCCGTCCGATGCGGTCGATCCGGTCGACCGTGTAATACTCGTTTGGTTCGGTCGGTGACGACGACGTGATCAAGATCTTCTTCGTCTCGTCATTGTACGAAGCATACACAACGCCGCGTTCGTTCGTCGCCTGACGCACAACTCCGGTGGCAACGTTCAGCGCGAAGACCTGACTCGTCGCTTTGTATCCTTCGTTGAAATAGATCGTGCTTCCGTCGTCCGACCAGAATCCCACGCTGACATCGATGTCGAATCCGGACCCGATTTTCCTGAACGGCGCATTGCGATCGGCGGTCTTTCGCACGTAAACACGCTGCGCGCGGAAGTAGGTGAAGTCCTCGTCCGCAGAAAAGGCGATCGTGGCGTTGTCGGGTGAAAAACTCAAGGAGCTTTCGTCGATTTCGGTGTTGTTCGTCAGCCGCTCGATCGAGCCCGTGGACCGTTCCAGCAGATACAGGTCGGCGTGATTTCCCGACTCCGTGATCGTCCGGGTAAATCGGTCGTTCACCGTCCCGCTGAATCCGATCCACTTGCCATCCTTCGACATTGTCACAGAGCCGACACTGTACGCGTCGTCGCCGGTGAGACGTTTCTCTTGCTTCGTGGCAATGTCGACTTCCCAAAGGTGGGACGGAGCGGTCATTTCATTTCGCACACGCACGTCGAATTTCTGATCTTTCCGTTTCTTGTTCGCCGCGTCGACACTGTCGGGAGTTGTAAAGAGGAGAGAGGAGCTTTCGGGCGAGAATGCCCACCAGGAGATCGGAGTCTTCTTTTTCGTTACTTGCGCCGGCTTGCCCGACTCAAGCGAATCGACGGAGACGATCCAGAGCTGGCGCTCCTCTTCTTTTCCGGCCGTGTACGCCAGCCAGCGACCGTCGCGGCTGAGCGCAAACGACCCAATGCCTTCCTTGGCCTGTGTCACCTTTCGTGCTTCGCCGCCATCGATGCGCATGAGGTAGATCTGATTGTAGGTCTTTCCTTCGGGGGACTCCCGGCTGGAAAGGAACAGAAATCGTTTCCCGTCCTTCGTCCACACCGGACCCGTCTCATTCTTGTCGGCCGTGAACGTCATCTGCCGCGAGGATTTCGGTCCCTGTTCGACGTCGACAAGCCAGATATCCGTAAACGGCTTTGCTTTCTTCCAATCGGGGACGGAAAGCACATAGAGGAACTCTTGGCCGTCAGGACTGATTGCGCCCCCCTGTGCGCTGCGCATGTTCATGACATCCATGAAAGTCATTGCACGCTTCTGTTGTGCGTCTGCATAGCCGACAAGCATGGAGCACATGAGCAAGACAGCGAGTGAACGGATCATAGAGATCTCTGAAAAGGAAGAGCGATTGGAGGTGAATAGTGAACCTGCCCGCCCTTTGGGTTCTTCGAAGGCAGGCGGGTCGTCAATTGAAAAGCGGTTCCTGGAATAGCAAACTACCTCATCACTCGAAGTTCCGTGTTGAATGTTGGAAGTCTATTCTTCACGAATGATATCCAACACTCTCTTCCTGCACTGCTTTCACGAACTCCCGCGCGTGTTCCACCGGGATATCCGGAAGTATGCCATGGCCGAGGTTGAAGATATGTCCCGAACCCTTGCCGAATTTTTCCAGGACCTGCCGGACGCCCCGGCGAATCACATCGCGAGGCGCATACAGCATCGTCGGGTCAAGATTCCCTTGCAATGCCGTTGTGCTCCCGATGCGCCGTTTCGCGTCCGCCATATCGGTCGTCCAATCCAGGCCGACGACTTCGGCACCTGTGGCGGCGATCGCTTCGAGCGCATGACTGCAGTCCTTGCAAAACACGATGATCGGCGCTCCGGCTTTCCGGACCTGATGCACGATCCGTTCGATGTACTGCAGAGAGAATTCACGGAACATGTCGGGTGGAAGAAGACCTCCCCACGTATCGAAGATCTGTACCGCTTGCGCCCCTGCCGCTATCTTCGCCGTTAGATATGCAGAGACGGCATCGGCGAGCTTTGTCAGCAGCATATGGGCATCTGAAGGGTTGCCGTAGATGAGCTCTTTGATGTGCCGGAACGTTTTCGAACCGTGGCCCTCAACCATGTACGCGGCGAGCGTCCACGGCGACCCTGCGAATCCGATGAGCGGCACGCGTCCGTTCAGCCGTTGACGCGTAAGGCGCAGCGCGTCCATGACGAATTTCAACCCTTGCTCCGGGTCGGGCAAGCGGAGCCTGTCGATGTCGGCCCGGGAACGGATGGGCTCCGGGAATTGCGGCCCCCCTTTCCCTTCCTCCACGATGAGGTGCATACCCATTGCTTCGGGGACGACGAGGATGTCTGAAAAGATAATGCATGCATCGACGCCGACAAGGTCCACAGGCTGGATCGAAACCTCCGCGACCAGTTCAGGGGTCTTGCACAAGGTCAGGAAATCGGTCGTTGCGCGTACGGCGCGGTATTCGGGAAGATAGCGTCCGGCTTGGCGCATCATCCATACCGGGGTTCGCTCCACCGGTTGACGGCGGCAGGCGCGGAGGAAAAGATCGTTCTGAACGGATGTCTGCATGGTTGGAAGAGAATTCGCATTCACAGTTGCGAGCGTTGCGAGAGAATATGCGCTCAAGGGCCCTACTGTCGCTCGGGATTGAAGAACCGCTCAATTGCTTCCGCCATCGCTTCCGCGCTCGCGCGGTCCGGCAGGATGGTCGGTTCGATGCCCAACGACCGAGCGGCATTTCCAGTCGTTCGGCCGATCACGGCTACCGGTGTTGCACCAATGCACTTGGTTCCAAGCATTTGTACGAACCTGCGAACGGCCGACGGGCTGAAAAATGTCACTGCGTGAATATCCCCGTTCGCAAGCGCGTTCCGGATCTCATCGAGTTTATTTCCTTCGGGAGCCACGTTGCGGTAGACAACGATCTCGTCGACCGCCGCCCCCGCAGACCGGAGGAACGACGGCACGACATCCCCGGCTATATCGCTTTTCGGGAATAGGAACATTCGGCCAGCCAATGACTCGTTGCCGAGCGATTCGGCTAGCGCCTCGGCCGAGTGCACCTCGGGTGTCAATGCAACGGTCAAGCCGGCCTCCTCGATGGCCTCTTCTGTATGCTCGCCGACCGCGTAGATCTTACATGATGCGAGCCGGGCGATGGCCTCGGGTTGCACCTGTTCTATGCGATGTAACAGCCGTTCCACGGCATTCCTGCTCGTGAAGAAGACGCAGTCGTATCGGGCGAGGTCGAGAATGGCCTTATCCGTCCCCTCCCAAGAAGCCGGATCGACAATTTCGATGGTAGGTAGTGAGCGCGTTTTCGCGCCGCGTCTGTTGAATACTGCGGCAAGCTCCGCATTCGCTTCAGCGGTGCGAGTGAGCAGAATTGT
This sequence comes from Ignavibacteria bacterium RIFCSPLOWO2_12_FULL_56_21, assembly GCA_001802945.1. Classification (GTDB taxonomy): domain Bacteria; phylum Bacteroidota; class Ignavibacteria; order UBA10030; family UBA10030; genus 2-02-FULL-55-14. The sequence continues at coordinate 6,236 of MHAK01000036.1, forward strand.
AATACCTTGCAGGGACAAAAGATCGGGCGCTTAGTAAGAGATAAAGAGATTCCCACGAATCCGCGCGAATCTTCACGAATGACGGGTGAAAAAACAATTCGTGCTGATTCGTGGATATTCGTTGGTATTTTCTTAACAACGCACGGGAGATCGTTGCTCAAGTATCGCTTGGCAGCACGGGAGGCGCATTGCGCCGAATCTCGTCGAGGATTTCACGCGCACCTTTATCGAGCAGTTGCCTGGCGAGCAATGTCCCAAGCTGATCGGCCTGTTCGGGAGGGCCAGAGATCGACCCACGTACGGTTCGTCGTCCGTCGAGGCTGCCCACAAGAGCATCGAGCCGTAATTCCCCCCGTTCGATCCGCGCATGGGTGCCGATCGGTACCTGGCAGCCCCCTTCAAGATAACGAAGAAAGGCCCGTTCGGAAAGGACGGCTTGCTCGGTTGCGGCGTGGTGCAGCGTGTGAACGATCGTTCGCGTGTCGTCGTCGTCGGAACGGATCTCCACGGCGAGAGCCCCTTGACCGACCGCCGGAAGCATCACGTCGAGCGGCAGGATCTCCGTGACCCGTTGCTCCCAGCCGAGCCTTTTCACACCGGCGAAGGCGAGTACCATGCCGTCCCAGTCGGAAGCATCAAGCTTGCTCATGCGTGTATTCAGGTTGCCGCGGATGTCGACGATTTTCAGGTCCGGACGATGAGCAAGCAGTTGCGACTTCCGCCGCAAGCTTCCTGTTGCGATGGTCCCTCCAGGTGGGACGTTCGCGAGCGATTCAACGGCACGCCCGGGATTTGCGATGAAGACGTCGCGGACTTCCTCGCGTTCTGAGACAGCCCCAATGGCGAGCCCTTCGGGCAGATTTGTCGGAAGGTCTTTCAGACTATGCACGGCAAAGTCGATGCGTCGCTCCAGAAGCGCATGCTCGATCTCTTTGGTAAACAGTCCTTTGTCGCCGATACGGGAGAGGGGTGAATCGAGGATCTTGTCGCCGAGCGTTTTGATGACCTCGACGCGGACAGCGAGGTCGGGTATGGAAGCAATCAGTCGTGACCGAACATGGCCGGTCTGCCAGAGGGCGAGTTGACTTCCGCGGGTACCGAGAACGAGCTCACGCGTCGTCATCGCGCTTCGCGTTGTCATGGTCGAGTCCAAAGATCCGTCGGATGACGTTCACCGAGAGCAGCCGCTCGGTGGGCCCGGCGTCGTGACCGTTGCGCATGTACGCGATAGGCGTGTGCAGGATCTTATTAACGATGCGCTTGGTCACGAGCTCGACAAGTTCCCGGTCCTTCTCCCCAAAACGGTTGATGTTCTTCTCGACCTCTCCCTTGCGTATCGTTTCCATCATGGCTGTCAACGCCTGGATGGTCGGCGTGGACTGCAACGAAGCGTGCCAGAGTTCCAAGGAATGCAGCTCGTCGGCAACGATCCGCTCCACTGCAGGGATTTGCGCCCGGCGTTTGTGGACGTTCTCATCGACCATAGCGGTCAGCGTGTCGATATCATAGAGAAACACGTTTTCGAGCTTTCCGGCCGCGGGGTCGATATTGCGGGGTACTCCGATATCCACGAGGAACAGCGCGCCGGTATGGCGATGCTCGAGTGCGCGCGCAACATCGTCCGCCGTCAGGATGTGCGTGTCCACGCGCACCGAAGCGATGACGATGTCTGCGTCGGCGAGTGATTCACGGAAGCGGTCGAAGGGAATGGTCGAGCACTCCAACACGCGAGCCAGTTGGTCCGCGCGGTTCTGCGTGCGGTTGGTGATGGTCAGTGAACCGATGTTCTTTCCCCGCAGGTGTTTCGCCGTCAACTTTGCGGTCTCGCCGGCGCCAATCACGAGCGCCGTCTTCTTCCGGAGGTTCTCGAAGATCCTTTCGGCGAGTTCCACTGCCGCGTAGCCGACGGATACCGCGCCGGTGCCGATCGTGGTTTCGGTGCGCGATCGTTTGCCGGTATGGAACGCCGACGGGAACAGATGGTGGAGAAAGAATCCCGCTGTGCCGGCGTTGACGGCAAGCTGATATCCTTCCTTCACCTGCATCAGGATCTGCACATCCCCCAGGACCATCGATTCGATGCCGGAGGCCACACGAAAAAGATGTCCCGCGGCTTCCGGCCCGCGGTACACTGAAAAATGACTTTCGTGTACCACCGACCCCGCGTTCTTTTGTTTGATCAGCTCCCGGATGAGGGATTCGTGCGGCAGCCGGCCGTCCGTAACGGCGTAGAGTTCCGTGCGGTTACAGGTTGAAAAGAGGACGGCTTCGGAGCAACCGAGTCGAAGCGTTTCCGGAAGGGTCTTCACGATCTCTTCGGGCGAGAGCCACAGACGCTCCCGGACCTCCACAGGAGCCGTATGGTGCGATATGCTCAGGCAGAGCAGGTTCATGCTAGTTAAACCGGTGGAAGCCGGACAGCAGCATGTTCACGGCTGTCAACGAAAAAATGGAGATAACGAACCCGGAGATGGCCACGATCATCATTTTGCGTCCCTTCCAGCGCGTGGAGCGGCGGGCGGCGAGCGCGGCGCCATACAGCAGCCAGATGAACACCGTGCCGATCAGTTTCGGGTCTGCATAGCTGAAATCCGAAAACGCCTGTGGGAGCCAAACGACGCCGGCGAGCATGGCTGCGGCCAGGAAAAAGAACGCGAGCCAGATCGCCATGACGGACATGCGTTCGAGGTTTTCCAGGCTCGGAAGCTTACGATAAACCGCTCCGAATCGGGTCTGCTTGATCTCATGATACAACATGAGATACAGGAAGCCGTACACGGCAGAAAGCGTGATAGCCGAATACCCTGCGAGCGCGGCAGTCACATGGAATCCGAAATAGTTGCTGCGGAGGATCTCCGGTACTTCGAGAAGGTCCTTTATAAAGAGGGAAGAGACGAGCTGGAAAAAGAAGGGAATATTGAGGATGAAATATCCCGTCTCCCGATTGCCCGTGCGAGACTCAATGACATAGTATGCGGCGCTTGTCGTGAATGCGAGCAGCGTCAGCACTTCATAGACCGTTGTCGCTGGAGGGTGGCTGAAGGCAGTCGTACGGGCGGCCAGATAGACTATGTGTGTTCCGATCACACTAAGGAGAATCCAACGCTTGGACGACTTTGCCCATGGGGTGTCGGCGAAGAAAGCCTTGCCATAGGCATATACCGCAACGGCATAACCGAAGGGGAGCAATATGTTCAGAAATGAGATTATGTTCACTGAAGAAAGGCGATTCTGTGTCAAAAATTAGACAAATGTCGTACCAGACACAAGGAGGCATTTTCGTCAGGATTCGTTCTCAGTACTAGGAGGGGTGCGAATAATCAGTTCGGTGTTTCTTGCGTTTCGGAAGTCGGCGTGCTATATTTTGAGGCCCTCGAGGCGGGGGTTCAACTGCTCTTCTGACTTCGAACTGACCCTATTTACATGGAACGAATCCTTTCTTTCGTTGACGCCAACAAGGAAAAGTACCTTGGTGAGCTGAAGGAATTTCTCGCGATTCCAAGCGTGAGCTCACAGTCGGCGCACAACGCAGACACTCGACGCTGCGCGGAATGGGTCGCGGCCCAGATGCGCACGGTCGGCATGAACAATGTGCAGATATTTGAGACGCCCGGTCACCCCATCGTGTACAGCGAATGGCTTGGCGCTCCGGGCGCACCGACGGTGCTCTTCTACGGACATTACGATGTTCAGCCGGTCGACCCGGTGAATCTGTGGACATCTCCGCCGTTCGAATCGACGATCCGCGACGGCGATCTCTATGCGCGAGGTTCGGCCGACGACAAGGGACAAATCTATATCCACTTCAAAGCGATCGAAGCGTACACGAAGAATGGCGCGCCGCTTCCCGTCAACATCAAAATGCTCATCGAGGGAGAAGAAGAGGTCGGCAGCGCTAACCTTGAGGATTTCGTCAAGGGGCACAAAGACCTGCTGAAGGCCGATCTTGTGCTCATTTCGGACTCTTCGATGTTTGCAAAAGGAGTCCCGTCGGTCTGCTATGGACTCCGCGGACTTGCATACATGGAAGTGGAAGTGGAGGGTCCGAACACTGACCTCCATTCCGGATCGTTCGGCGGTTCGGTGCACAATCCCGTACAGGCGCTGAGCGAAATGATTGCGTCTCTTCACGACAAGAACGGACGCGTGACGGTAAAGGGATTCTACAACGACGTACGCTCTTTGACGAAAGCCGAGCGGTCGGCATTCCGGAAGCTTCCGTGGAACGACAAATCGTATGCAAAGAAACTCGGCGTGCGCCAGCTCTACGGAGAAAAAGGGTTCACGACACTGGAGAGACTCTGGGCCCGACCCACGCTCGAATGCAACGGCATCTGGGGGGGCTACACCGGCGAAGGAGCGAAGACCGTTCTCCCGTCAAAAGCGTTTGCCAAGATCTCCATGCGCCTCGTTCCGGATCAGACGAGCGCCCAGGCCGCGAAGTTGTTTGAAAAACATTTCTTGAAGATGGCGCCGAAAACTGTGTCGGTAAAGGTCCGTGCCTTGCACGGCGGCGAAGCAGCCATCACCCCCATCGACAGTCCGGGCGTCAAGGCGGCGGTTGCTGCCCTTCAAAAAGGGTTTGGGAAGAAGCCGCTCTACCAGCGCGAAGGTGGATCAATCCCGATCGTCGTACAATTCAAGAACATTCTGGGCTTGGACACGGTGTTGCTCGGCTTTGGCCTGCCGGATGAGAACGCTCACGCTCCCGATGAACATATTAATCTGGACAATTTCTTTGGTGGCATTCGAACATCCGTCCATTTTTACAATGAACTACCGGCTTTTTGGAAGGCCGGCGGTGCGGGAAAGAAGAAAAAGTAGTTTGTTTTTGAACTTTCAATCAGCAATCTTTCGACAATAATTTTCCTTTCGCCCTTTACATTTTCCCATTGTTTGTCCCGCAGGGGGTAGATTGCATTCACATCGGGCCCCAAACCCGGTGAAAAGGTCAGATCCGGTTCCCCCCTCCCGGCATCGACGAAATGGATGGTAACTATCCATTAAACCTGCGGGACTTTTATTGAAGCGAAGCCCGGCCACAGTGGCCGGGCTTTCTTCTTCTTGGGCAGTTTAGTAGATTGCTCCCAATGAGCGACTCTTCCATCATTTCCACCGACTTCCTTTCAAAGATCCCCATTTTTGAAAGGTTGACGACAAACGACCTCGAAACACTCACCACCCTGTGGGCCCCCAGAACGCTGAAGCAAAGCGAAATCCTCTTTCGCAAGGGAGACCAGGGTTCTTCGATGTTCATCATCGAAGACGGTATCATCGAGATACGCGTTCCAGACATCCTGAAGAAGACGGAAGTGCGTGTCTCCGTGATGCATCAAGGGGCATTCTTCGGAGAGATTTCGCTCCTCGACGGTCTGCCGAGAACGGCCACCGCCGTTGCCGTTGAAGAGACGCGCCTCCTCGTCATGCGGCGCGATGACTTCATCGCATTCCTACTCCAGCGGCCGTCCGTGGCGATTGCGATGCTCAGCGAGATCG
>MHAK01000037.1:0-5348 GCA_001802945.1 Ignavibacteria bacterium RIFCSPLOWO2_12_FULL_56_21
GTAGCCTTTTCGCAGCAATGCGTTTTCTTTGCCCCTACATCCTCCATCCTACCACCATCCTACGCCCAACTTCCCACCTCTTACTTCTTCTCAACCTCCAGCAATTTCTTTATCTCCATCCTCGAGTCCTCCAAATGCGCTCGTGTTTCCCGGTTCGCAGCCTTCGGAATTGCCCTCGCGATCGCACCATCAAGGTCTTTCAACTCTAATCGCAAGAGCGCCCGTGCCTCGCCCGGCAACGGCGTGGGAGGCGGGAAGGAGAATCCCGGGGGCAATCCAACCGGAGGACTGAACGGTGGCGGATTCAGCTTCGCCCCGATCATTTCGATATGCATGCGCTGCAATCCGCGACGATACACGTCCGGCGACACGCGCGCTGCAGTGAGCTCCGTCCAAACCGCATCACGAAGGTCCGACAACATTTCCGAAAGCATATACGGCTGCGGCCGTACTTCCACTGCCGCCGTGTTTACCAGCCTTGCCATTCTGTCGGTGTTTAACAGAATGTTCAGCAACGCGCGATGTCCGGCGGCCACACGGTCGACCGACCCGTTCGGCTCAATGAGTGCGAGGATCTCGGGTTTGAGGAATTCCACAGGCGTCTTGAATCCCTCCTTTTTCAAGTACGCTATCGCTTCCTTCTGCTTTGCGCGGGCGACAGGCGTGTGCACGCGTCCCGATTGACCTGCTACGCGGTCCGACCGTATAACGCCTCCGACATACGAGGCAACGTGTCCCAATTCGCGGTTCCTTTGGCCGAACACCTGGTCGTACATTTCCTTCAACGTGCTGTAATCTTTCCCCTCACTTGTCGTTGCGGAGAGGAGCATGTTGGTGACTTCGACGAGGTTCTTCATGCCATACGTCGTCGACTTGATCGCATCGTTGCCGAGGTCCTCGGTCTGCACCGTCGGGTCGTTCGGGTCTCCCACGCCAAACCTCAGGTACGGTTCGGTCTCCTGCCGGGCGGCAATCCGATCGAGTTCCGCCTTTTCCTCATCCGGGGTTCGGGCGCCGAAGATCGGGCGGTATCCCCATTCGGTGGCGAACTTATCGTACGGCCCGATCATCGGAAGAAGATGCGCGCCGTCCCCGGGCTGTGCGACGTAATTGAACCGGCCGTAATCCATGATCGACGCTTCGTCGCCGTTCCGCTCAGTGAACGCTGTGCTCCTCAGACTGTCGACCGGAAACGAGGAACTCGCTTTGTGATTGTGTGGGAAACCGAGCGTGTGTCCCACTTCATGCGCGGCGACATACCGCAGTAATTCACCCATGAGGTCGTCCGGCAGCGGCAGCTTCTTTGCGCGGGGATCGATGTTGCCCACCTGCACGAAATACCAGTTCCGGCACAGGTTCATGACGTTGTGGAAGAACCCGATGTCGGAATCGAGGATCTCACCTGTCCGCGGGTCGGCGATGTGTGGACCATACGCGTTTTGAATCTCCGACGGCAACCATCGAATCGTTGAATAGCGCGCATCCTCCGAGCTCCAGTCGGGGTCTTCTTTTTCCGACGGGGCGTACTTGCCCACGATGGCGTTCTTAAATCCTGCCTTCTCGAACGCAACCTGCCAGTCTTCCACGCCTTGTTTCAAGTACGGTTTCCACTTGTCCGGCACTCCCCGGTCGATGTAATACACGATCGGCTTCACGGGCTCGCTCAGACCTCCCTGCTTGATCGCATCGGGGTCCTTTGGCTCGAGCCGCCAACGGGCAATATACTTCCTCTGTTCCGCTCTTTGCGCATCGTACCCATAATCGTACTGCGCAATACCGAAGAATCCGACGCGGCTGTCATCCAGTCGAGGCATCATGGGCATTTCGGGCAGCCGCACCATTGAATGATGGAACGTCATCGTCACCGTCGAAAGAGAAGCATCCTGAGGTACTTGTCCCGCATCATAGGTGACCGTGGCTTCCGTCTCGATGTTCTCCGGATACGACCTGCTGAACTCAATGAAGGACCGCTTCGGGTCAAGGCGCCGGACTTTCAGATTGTCCCGTTGGAATCTGCTGAGCCCCAACTCGGCGACATCGCTCGTGAAAAGTTCCGTGACGTCGACAACGGCCGACGAAGAATCCTTGCTGAACGACTGGATCTCGAACGCCATGAGGATCGGCTGATTCATCGCCTTCGCCACCGAATAGTACACGGGGAGGGTATCGCTGGCAACGGCAAAGTACGAACGGGCCCGAAGAAGTACCCGGTCGCCCACCCGAATCCACGTCACGACCCTGCGCGCGATCCCATCGCCGCCGTAGCCAAGGCCCGGCTGTGTCCGCGCCTGCGTTGTGACAAGGAGCAGTTCTTTCCCGAATTCCTTGAACGGCACTTCGAAGTAGAGCTTTTCCTTGATGCGATGGACGATGAACATCCCGGAATCGCTTTTCGCCTCCTTCGTGATCAGTTCGGCATACGGCTTGAATGCCGGTTTGGGCGGAGTCTGACCTGAAGGTGGCGTGCCCTGGGATAACAACAGCGGAACAGCGGAGATCATGAGAAGAAACGCGGTCGTAACGCGGCGCATGGAAAAGTCTCCTGAAATTGTTCTGGTTAGCGGCGTTCACTGTACGGGGAAAGAGCGGAAGATGCAATTCACCTTTTTTTGGAAGGGCTTCGTATATTGCGCCCCTATGGACACTACGGCATTGGAAAACATCCGCTCGGAGTTTCCCCACATACGGGAAGGGCTCATCTATCTGAATCACGCCGCAACAAGCCCGTTATCAGCGCGCGTACTTCGCGCCATGCAACGGCATCTCGACCGCCGCAGCATCGGGCCGATCGATTCCTACGAAGATGACATGAAGACGGTCAATGCGCTTCGGAGCACCGTCCAGCGGTTGATCAATGCCCCGTCACCCGACCGGATCGCTTTCTCCATGAATACATCCGATGCTCTCAATATCATGGCATCCGGATTGTCATGGAAGTCGGGCGATCGGATCTTGTTGAATGATATGGAGTTTCCTGCGAACGTCTACCCGTATCTGAACCTCAGGAGGTTCGGCGTCGAAGTCGATACCATTGCATGCAATGATGGACAACTGACTCCGGAGAGAATAGAACAAGCGATGACTCCCCGAACGCGTGTTGTCGCCGTCAGCGCAGTGCAATTTCTTTCGGGATTTCGCGCGGACCTCGAAGCCATCGGATCGTTGTGCCGGTCGAAAGGGGCGTTGCTGATCGTCGACGGTATCCAGGCCGTTGGCGCCGCGCGCATCGATGTGCAGAAGATGAACATTGACGGGCTTGCCTGCGGCGCACAAAAATGGCTGATGTCGCCTCACGGTACCGGCTTCGTATTTGTCACCGAGCGCCTGCAACACATGATCCAACAGCAGTATCTCGGCTGGCTCTCGCTCGATGTGCCGTGGAATTTTCGGGACTACGGACAACCGCTTGCCCCCTCTGCCCGACGGTACGAAGGTGGAACTTTGAACTTTCCTGGATTGATGGGAATGAACGGAGCGTTGGAGTTTATGGAAGAGATTGGATGGGAAACGATCGAAAAGCGGGTGGCCGCACTTGTCGACTCACTGATCGCGAGCTTAGAGCGCATTGATGGCTGCACCATCGAGTCGCCCCGCGACCGCCGACATCGCGCCGGCATTGTCACAATTCGCTGCGCGCCTGCCGACAAAGCCAAGCATGTTTTCGCCCGGCTGATGGCATCACACGTGGTAATCTCTCTGAGGGAAGGACTACTCCGAATTTCTCCCCATTTCTACAATTCGGAGAACGAGGTGGATACGTTTGTAGGGAAATTAAGGGATGAAATGAAACGGGGTTAATGTGATGGAGGAAGTATGAAGCGCCGAGAATTTGTCCGTCATGCCGCCGCCGCCGCCGGCGCGCTGACGATACGTCCCATCTCCGAAATTCTCTCACAAGTTTCCAGGAAAAACGCTTCCGATCGGGTCACATTGGGAAAGACCGGCATTGTTGCATCCCGACTGGCAATGGGAACCGGAACGCACGGCATCGGCAGGCGTTCGAACCAGACCGAGAAGCTGGGCATCAAAGGCGTCGCACGGCTCCTGAACGAAGCATATGAAGAAGGGGTCAATTTCTGGGACTCGGCCGACCAGTACGGAACCCATCCTCACCTGAAGGAAGCGTTGAAGACTGTCCCGCGTGACAAGGTCGTGATCCTGACGAAAACGCATGCTTCTACGGCTGAAGAGATGAAAGCCGACCTCGATCGATTCCGAAAAGAACTCGGCACCGACTATCTGGATATCGTTCTGCTGCACCTGATGACGGAGGCGGATTGGCCGCGTCGGAGGGAAGGAGCGATGGAGGCGCTGGAACGAGCGCGTGAAGCGGGGATCGTGCGCGCGCACGGTGTCTCGTGCCACACGTTTCACGCGCTGAAGGCTGCCGCACGATCGGACTGGGTTCAGGTCGATCTTGCACGCATCAATCCGGAGGGCGTGTCCATGGATGCGGATGTGGCTGATGTGACGAAGGTATTGACAGACATGCACAAGGCAGGAAAAGGGGTCATCGGCATGAAGATCTTTGGCGCCGGAAGACTTCGCAATCGCGTCGACGAGTGTCTTCAGTTTGTTCTTGGGCTTGACTGCGTCGATGCATTCACGATCGGGCAGGAACACACGAGGGAAACTCAGGATCTGCTGAAGAGAATACCGGAAGCCAGCGTTCGGAGTTGACGCAGCTCAGGCATACATGTCCGGACGACGGTCCTTCAACAGATCGTTCCGGGCATTGATAGATTTCTTTTCCGCTTCGTCCAGGTCGACATCCACGACGCCGACCGACGCTGTGTCTGTCGACGCACGATACAGCACTTCCCCTTTCGTCGACGTGATCTGACTGAGGCCGATATACGTCAGCGGACGTTCGCCGCGATCTTCGGTGCCGATCCGATTTGCTGTCGCGGCAAAGACTCGGTTTTCCAAACATCGGGTGCGGATCCCCTCTGGACAATTGGGCAATACGAGGTTCGACGGATGCGCAATGAGTTGTGCACCGCGCACGGCAAGAGTCCGCGCCGCTTCTGGAAAATACCAATCGAAACAGACCATCACACCAATCCTTCCCCACGGCGACCCAAAGACCTGAAACGGCAGATCTCCCGGTTCAAAGACGAGCTTCTCACGGTCGAACAGATGGATCTTTCTGTAGAGACCTTCTGTTCCGTCGTATCCCACAATTGCAGCAGAATTGTACAGCGACTTCCCTTTCGTTTCGGCAAATCCGTACACAACGAACGTTTTTCGTTCCTGGACAAATTTTTTGAGCACTCGCGCCGTTTCCCCCTTCGCGGTTTCTTCGGCCAGACTGGCAGCTTCTTCTCTTGTCGCAAAATTATAGCCGC
>MHAK01000037.1:5359-12667 GCA_001802945.1 Ignavibacteria bacterium RIFCSPLOWO2_12_FULL_56_21
TGGCAGCTTCTTCTCTTGTCGCAAAATTATAGCCGCTTGCGAAGAGCTCCGGGAGTACATAGAGGTCCGCCTCCACCGACCTCAGGAGGGTCAGAGCCTCCGCAAGGTTGCGTTGCTTTTGACCGAAGAGCGGGTTTGTTTGAACGACGGCGAGTCTCATTACTTCGGTAATGGAAAGGAAAAGGCGCCCACGAATCTACGCTAATCTCTGCGAATTGAATATAGAGGTTTTCTTCAAGGAGTTTTGATTCGTGTGGATTCATGTCCATTCGTGGAAAACTCTTTGGCTTACTGCTACTCGCATGGCCCCTCACAAATGCGCTCAGAACATCTCATTGATCTGTCGCGTCACCTCGGCGATAGGGCGCACTTCATTCAGGTACGACTGAAGCGCCGCAACTCCCTGTGCACGCAGTTCCGCCAATCTATGAAAAACAAGTTTCAGTTTTGGGTCGCCCACCTTTTCTTCTTCCTCCTGGTGAGCTTCCATGGCATCGAGTTCTTCCTCGATAAGCCTTTCCAACGTGTTGAGCGACGACATATGATCTCCTGAGATTATCGATTGTCAATTGTCGATGTGCGGGGTTTGGTCTTCTTGAATCGAGTCTTCAGGCGCGCGCCAGCTTCCTCGCCGGAACGGCGGCGGCTTCTCCCACGTACGTGAGCCAGCTCTGTGACCGCATATGCGACCCGTGAACGGCTGCGCGATACTCCTCCTGAAGCATCTTCGTGATCGGTCCCATCGTCCCCGTGCCAATGACCCGGTGATCGATCTCACGCAAGCCGATGCACTCCGCCGCGGTCCCGCAAACAAAGACCTCGTCCGCCGTGTACAACTGGTCCCGCGAAACGGGGGCTTCCACCACCTCAATCCCCCTGTCGTGTGCGAGGGACACAATCGAATCGCGTGTGATGCCTTCCAGCACGGGGGCAAGGTCCGGCGTCACAATTCGTCCCCTTTTCACGATGAACAGGTTCTCGCCTGTACATTCTGCGACGTAGCCCTGAGGTTCCAGCAGAATAGCTTCATCAAAACCCAGCCGGACCGATTCCGTCTTCGCCAAGAAACTGTTCGCGTAGTTCCCGGTGATCTTCGCCTTGGTCATCGCAACATTGGGATGGTGCCGCGTGAACGAAGAGATGTTGGCTCTCACTCCCCGCTCGAGCGCCTCGGATCCCAGGTAATTCGTCCACTCCCACGCTGCAATGCCGACCGCCGCCCTGCCGCCGTCGATGTTCAAATTCCATCCCCCTCCGGCAAGGTAGATCAACGGTCTGATGTAGCATTCCGTAAATCCGTTCGTGCGAACTGTGAGTCTGACCGCATCCACGAGATCGTCGACGGAATAAGGAAGCGACCGAAAACCGAGCACTCGTGCAGATTGGACCAGGCGTTCGATATGATCGTACAGCCGGAAGACGGCTGGACCCTCTTTCGTGGAATAGCAGCGAATCCCTTCGAAGGCTCCTACGCCGTAATGAAGTGCGGGAGTGAGAAAGTGGAGCGTGGCCCGCTCGTACGGGAGCAGTTCTCCGTCCATCCAGATGTACCGCGAATGCATGCTCATGAATTTTCCTTTACCGAAATGTGAGTTCCTGTAAGCCGACCGACCCGGTCAACGATCGAGTTGGTCATTTCCTTCGTTGTTCTCGTTCCACCGATATCCGATGTCCGATCGCCGCCTGCAAGCGCAGCCGAAACCGCCGATTCCACGGCGGACGCTTCCGCCTCAAGCCCGAGTGAATACCTGAGCAGCATAGCCGCACTCAGGATTGCTCCCACTGGATTCGCCTTTCCGGTTCCGGCGATATCCGGCGCAGATCCGTGGATCGGTTCGTAGAGTCCGGGACCGGATTCGCCGAGCGACGCCGACGGAAGGAGCCCGATCGACCCCGCCAGGACCGCCGCTTCGTCCGTCAGAATGTCCCCGAACATATTCTCCGTGACAATCACGTCGAACCTGGAGGGAGTCAGTATCAACTGCATGGCCGCCGAGTCGACGAGCAGATGTTCGAGCGCTACGCCCGGAAATTCCGGACGCACCCCCTCCACAGTTTCCCTCCATAGACGTGACGTCTCGAGTACGTTCGCTTTGTCGACGGACGTGAGCTTGTTCCGCCGCTGCGAGGCCAAACGGAATCCCAACCGTACGATCCGTTCGATCTCGACTTCGTCGTACTGCATCGTATCGACGGCTCGTACTCGGCCGCGCTCATGCACACGCCCCTTAGGCCTTCCGAAATAAATCCCGCCCGTCAATTCCCGAACGACAAGCATATCTACGCCGCGAAGAAGTTCCGGTTTGAGCGGAGATGCCTCGGACAATGCGGCAAATGGTTTCACAGGGCGCAGGTTCGCAAACACGCCAAGCCCTTTGCGAAGCGCCAGCAATCCCTGTTCTGGCCGGACTGCGGATTTTGGGCTCTCCCACATCGGCCCGCCAACGGCGCCAAGGAGAACCGCATCCGAAGCCCTGCACGCATCGAGGCACTCCTGCGTCAGCGCCGTTCCGTGCTCATCAATGGAACGTCCGCCGATTGAGTGCTCCGCAAAGGCAAACGCGTGACCGTACTCGCGGGCCACAGCCTCGAGAACCTCCACTGCGGCCGCAGTGACGTCCGGTCCGACCCCGTCTCCGGGCAGAACGACTATGTTCGCTTTCATGCAGCAACCTCACCGGGGGGCGATTCATGCCGTCGCTCGAAATTTTCGATCTCTTTGGCAAAACTCAGAATGTATCCGAGCTCGTCGACGCCATCCAGAAGCGACCGTTTCGAGAAGCCATCCAGAGGGAAGCGGACTTCAAATCCGTCTGGCAGTCGCACAGTCTGCGAAGCGAGGTCGACAGCGACCTCGGCCTCCGGATGAAGCGCAAGAAGATTCACCAGGCGTGCATGCGTTTCGGCATCGACAACAACCGGTAGCAAGGAGTTCTTCAGCGCATTGTTTCTGAAGATGTCCGCAAACGATGCGCTGATGATTGCGCGAAATCCGGCTGTCTTCAGCGCCCACGGCGCATGTTCGCGGGATGAACCGCAGCCAAAATTCTCTCCTGTCAGCAGCACGCTTGCTCCCGAGTTTTCCGGTTTGTTTAGGGGAAAATCCGGGTCGGGCGATCCGTCCGGTTTGCGACGCAGATCGGCAAACAGTCCTTCCCCGAGGCCTTGCTTGTCGGTGACCTTGAGATACCGCGCAGGAATGATCTGGTCGGTGTCAATGTCCGAATGCGGCAGATAGACAATGCGTGAAGAGAACGGGGGAAAGGAACTCATGAGTTCACCATTTCACGAACGTCGACGATCTTGCCCGCAATGGCCGCCGCCGCCGCGGTCAGGGGTGAGGCAAGGAACGTTCGCCCCCCTTTTCCTTGCCGGCCCTCGAAATTGCGGTTGCTTGTGCTGACCGCGTATTGACCCGGTTCAAGCTGATCTCCGTTCATGGCAATGCACATCGAGCAGCCCGATTCCCGCCATTCGGCCCCTGCTGAGATGAATACGCGGTCCAGCCCTTCGGCTTCCGCCTGCCGCTTCACTTCTTGTGAACCGGGAACGACAAGCATGCGCACGGTCGGCGCTACTTTCTTATGCTTTATGATTCCGGCTGCAAGGCGGAGGTCCGAAAGTCGCGAATTCGTACAGCTGCCGATGAACACGACATCGACCGGCTGTCCAAGCAAACGCTGACCGGGCTTCAATCCCATGTAGGCGAGCGATTTTTTCAATCCTTCTTTCATCGCGCCGTCATCGGTCCGGTCGGGATCGGGGACAACGCCGGTCACAGGAATTCCCATGCCGGGATTCGTGCCGTAAGTGATCATCGGTTGCAGTGCGCAGGCATCGAGCGTGACCGACGCATCGTACCCAGCCCCCTCATCGCTCGAAAGACGGCGCCAGCGGTCGACGGCCCGATCCCATGCGGGTCCGGCGGGTGCATACGGTCTGCCGTTCAGGTATTCGATTGTGGTATCGTCGGGTCCGACCATGCCCGCACGGGCTCCCCCTTCGATCGACATGTTGCAGATCGTCATGCGCTCTTCCATCGAAAGCATCCGCACCGCGGAACCGGTGTATTCAAAGACATGTCCCGCACCGCCGCTCACACCGATCTTCGACAGGAGGGCAAGGATAACGTCCTTTGCCGCAACGCCGGGACCCAGCCTCCCCTCGATGCGGACTTCAAACGTCTTTGGTCTGCGTTGAAGCACGCACTGAGACGCAAGCACATGCTCGACCTCGCTCGTCCCAATACCGAACGCGAGGGCCCCGAACGCTCCGTGAGTGGAGGTATGGCTGTCGCCGCACACAATCGTCATGCCGGGTTGCGTCAGTCCCAGCTCCGGACCGATCACATGTACAATTCCACGCTGAGGACTGGACAGGCCGAACAATTTCACGCCGAATGCTGCGGCGTTTTCTTCCATGTGTCGTATTTGGTTCGCCGCCTCCTTATCGGCCGCCTGGAGTCCGGAAGCAATCGTCGGTATGCTGTGATCGACCGTTGCGACCGTTCGGTCTGGGCAACGAACCCTTAGTCCCCGGGTACGCAAGCCGGTGAATGCTTGCGGGGATGTGACCTCGTGGACCAAATGGAGGTCCACATACATGAGACTTGGCGCCCCATCTTCCTGAACGACGACATGCTCGTCCCAGATCTTCGCAAAGAGTGTTTGTGGGGAATTCATACTGCGGTGGCAGTTGCCGATACGTGTTCCGATCTCGACTGGCCGTTCTTTCGCTTCTGAGCCACGAGCGCCCGGTTGAGCGCTTCGAGGTATGCCGTTGCGCTCCCTGTTACGACATCCGTACTCATCGCTCGTCCGGTGTGTACTACTCCGCCAAAGTCCACGCGCACCGACACTTCTCCCATGGCGTCCCTGCCCGCGCTAACGGATGTGATCTTGTACTCCATCAGCATGCCGGCAACTCCCGTCAACCGTTCGATGGCCTTGTACAGCGCATCCACTGGCCCGTCCCCCGTTGCCGAATCGGCCAATTTCCGTCCGCCGTAGCGGAGTGCGACGGTGGCCGTGGGCATCATGTTCGTTCCGCTGCTCACTTGTATGCCGTCCAAATGGTAGAGCTCGCTGTGGTCGACATCCCGTACATCCAGGAGAGCAATGAGGTCCTCGTCGAACACTTCTTTCTTCCTGTCCGCGAGGTTACACACCATGCCGTACACTCGGTCAAGGTCGGCCTGCGACAAATCATATCCGAGTTCGGTGCACCGTTGCTTCACCGCATGGCGCCCGGAATGTTTTCCGAGCACCAGGATGCTGTGACGAATGCCGACCGATTGCGGCGTCATGATCTCGTATGTCATCGCATTCTTCAGCATGCCGTCCTGATGGATGCCGGCTTCATGCGAAAAGGCGTTCGCGCCGACGATGGCCTTGTTCCGCTGGACTTGCATTCCCGTGAGTTCGCTCAGAAGTTTGCTGGATGCGTAGATCTCTTCCGTGTTCACGGACGTGACGGTTTTATACGCATCTTTCCTCGTCCGGAGCGCCATGATGAGCTCTTCCAGGGCGGCATTGCCCGCCCGTTCACCGATGCCGTTGACGGTGCATTCAACCTGCAGGACACCGTTCTCGATCGCGGCCAGTGAATTCGCCACCGCCAATCCGAGGTCATTGTGGCAGTGCGCGCTGAGAATGATTCCGCAGGTCTCCGGGACTGCATTGCGCACAGCCCTGAACATTGCCCCATAGCCGGCCGGCGTTGCGTACCCGACGGTGTCGGGCAGATTGATCACGGTCGCTCCCGCCCCAATCGCCGTCCGAATGACCTCGGAAAGGAACACGAGGTCGCTCCGTGACGCATCCTCGCAGGAGAATTCCACATCGCTGCACAGCGACCTCGCGTAACGAACGGTGTCGAGCGTGTCCGCGAGGACCTGCGATCGGGTCTTGTTCAGCTTATGCTTCATGTGAATGTCCGACGTCGCAATAAAGACATGGATCCGCGGTTGCACGGCGTCGCGGATCGCTTCCCACGCCCTGTCGATATCGCTGCGAAGAGCACGCGCCAGCGCGGCCACACTTCGCTGCCGAATCGTTCGCGCGACACTCCGGACGGCTTCGAAATCGCCCTGAGACGCCACGGGAAAACCGGCTTCAATGACGTCGACGCCCAGCTCTTCGAGTTTCCGGGCCATCCGAACCTTTTCCTCAAGGTTCATGGAGCAGCCCGGCGACTGTTCGCCGTCACGCAAGGTGGTGTCAAAAATGTGGAGTCGCTTTTCCATGTGCCCTCCCGGCATCGTCGCTTCTCGTTGGCATACAGTTGCTCGCGGTGCTCATCGCGCGGCCTTTTTCCCAGAACGGGACGGTGTGCGCCTGCGCGCGGCCGCGGACTTTCTCTCGTTTCGTGCACTGCTCTTGGCAGTCGAAACCTTCCGGCGATCCGCTGGACGTGTGCCGCCCGAAGTCTTTACCCAATTCTCCGGCCGAAGACTCCTGACCGCCGCTCCTGCTCTCCACATCTCCGAATTCTTCCATTCGTCCAATTCTCTCTGAAGACGGTCGCGGTAATCTGGGGCGCTGCACGATTCCAGCACCCGACGGGTTTCTCTTCCTTCCTTCACGCTCTTATACAGTTCGTCGAAGAGCGGCTTTACGGCCGCTTCAAATCGTCTGGACCAGTCGAGCGCACCCCGTTGCGCAGTCGTGCTGCACGCGGCGAACATCCAGTCCATTCCATTCCTGCCGACCAACGGATACAGGCTCTGCGTCGCTTCTTCCACAGTCTCATTGAATGCCTCGCTGGGCGAATGGCCTTTCGACCGAAGCGTGTCGTATTGGGCCTTCATGATGCCCGCAATGGCTCCCATAAGCACTCCACGCTCTCCTGTAAGGTCGCTGAAGACTTCATTCTCAAATGTTGTCGGGAACAGATATCCCGACCCCACGGCGAAACCGAGTGCAAGGGCGCGATCGCGAGCCCTTCCCGTTGCATCCTGATGCACTGCGAAGCTGGCATTGATCCCGCTTCCCGCCAGAAAATTCGAACGAACGGTGCGACCAGCCCCTTTGGGCGCGACAAGTATAACGTCCACGTCCGGAGGAGGGACGACGCCCGTCTGTTCTTTGAACACCACCGAGAATCCGTGTGAGAATGAAAGCGCCTGTCCCTTTCGCAACAAGGAATTGACAAGGGGCCACTGCTCCTTCTGGCCTGCATCCGACAGAAGATATTCAACGATCGAGGCCCGCCGAACCACCTCGCCGATATCGGAGAACAACGTTTTCCCTTCCTTCCAACCGTCGCGTATCGCATCGGCCCATCCCTTCCCTCCTTTCCGTTGACCGA
>MHAK01000038.1 GCA_001802945.1 Ignavibacteria bacterium RIFCSPLOWO2_12_FULL_56_21
CACTGGCGGTTGACCGTGCCGACAGAATTGCCGCACGCTCGCGCGGTTGGGCGAGAAGAGTTGTCGTGCAGCGGGCGTGTCGTTTCGTCACTCCGGCCAGCCGATCGAGACTCTCGCGCACTTCGGATGCCGTTGAGCGGAAAAAGTCGAAATAGAGAAGCACTCCGCCGGCCGGCGGACGCGTATGCGCAGGTAATTCCGCGAAACGGAGAAAGGAATGGTCCATAAATTCCGCGGCAGAGGGACGCAGAGGCAGAACCTCGAGAAGGATCTCCGTAGCCTCAACGGCTGTGGGCGCCGAGACTACAGCACCGCCGACATGTTCGGGCAGGAGAGACGTCCGAAGAACAGCTTCGACAATGACACCGAGCGTCCCCTCTGACCCCGCAATGAGCCTTCGCATGTCGACCGGATGTCCGTCGAGTGCGCCGGGAAGGTCGTAACCGGAAGAATTCTTTGTCACCGTTGGGAAACGACTCCGGATCTCTCGTTCCGCCGGACGCAGAAATTCCTCGACGGCGCTTTGAAGCTCGACGGAGCGCCCCTCCATGGCCGGTCCAAACCGGACAATCGAACTGTCCGCCAAAACTAGGCTGACCTCCTCCACGTGATCCTTTGTCGCCCCGAAGGCAGGTCCATGCCATCCGGCTGCGTTCGTGGCGATCATTCCGCCGATCGAGCAGTGGGGAGCAGAGGTTGGGTCAATGGGGAACCAGCGGCGGGAAGGGAGGAGTGCGGTGTTAAGGTCGGCAAGAACCAGTCCGGGTTGAACTTTGCACGAATCGGCGTTCAGGGAAAGGATCCCCCGCAGGTACTTCATCGTGTCGATGACAACGCCCGCACCGATCGCGTGGCCCGAAAGCCCGGTCCCGGCGCCTCTCGGGATCACCGACGCACCGGTTTCACGGCAGACGCCGACGATCGCCTGCACGTCACCGATGGACCGGGGAAAAGCAACTGCCGCCGGGCGGATTCGATACCATCCCTGCGTCCTACTGTATTTTTCCAGCGTCTCGTCATCGAAGGCAACGTCTCCTTCCATGACGCGGCTCAACAGCGTGCCAAGACGTTGTTCAAGGGAAGAAGGCACACGCGCCTCTTATTTCCAGCGGCGAAGGAACTCTGTCAACAATCGTACGCCGACGCCCGAACTGCCGCGCTGAGTATAGTCTCCGTTCTCTTCCAGGATCGCGGTTCCGGCGATATCGAGGTGGACCCAGCGGTACTCGCCGATGTGCTTCTTGAGGAACCAACCGGCAGTGATCGGTCCCGCCCATCGTCCGCCGACATTTTTCACATCGGCGACATCGCTCCGGATCAGGCGCTCGTATTCATCGAACAACGGCAGTTCCCAGACCCGTTCGAACGTCTTCTCACCGGCTTTGGTCAGCCTGTTCATAAGTTCGCGGTCGTTGCCCATCATGCCGGTTGCGACATGGCCAAGCGCGACGACAACAGCCCCGGTCAGCGTGGCAAGGTCGATCACAGCCGCGGGTTTGAATTCCGCCGCATACGCGAGGGCGTCGGCGAGGATCAACCTTCCCTCCGCGTCCGTATTGTCCACTTCAGACGTCTTGCCGTTGTAATGCCGCACGATGTCTCCCGGCCGCATGGCTTTGCTCCCCGGCATGTTCTCCACCGCCGGTATCAGTCCGACAATGTGCACGGGAAGCTTCAAGCGGCTTACGGCTTCAAATGTACCGATCACCGCAGCCGCTCCGGACATATCCATCTTCATTTCCGCCATGCCTGCCGACGGTTTGATCGATATGCCGCCGGTGTCGAATGTGACTCCTTTGCCGACGAGAACGACGGGCGGTGTCGACTTCGGACCGAATTCCATGATGATGAATCGCGGCTTTCGATCGCTTCCACGCGCAACCGCCAGCACGCCCCCCATGCCAAGCTCGGCGATATCGTGCTCGTCGCGGACCGTGACGGAGAATCCGTTTCGCGCGCCGCATTCCTGCGCGGCGAGCGCGAGGGTTTCAGGATAGATTTCATTGCCGGGACCGTTTGCCAGGTCGCGAGCAAGCACGGTCCCCGCAAGTATGTGGCTCGCATGATCCCGTGCCCGTTCCCCCGCAGACCTATCCCCGGGCGACGGAGAAACGATGTGAATATTCGTGACCGGAGATTCCGCACCGTTTTTCGCCTGCTTGTACTTTTCGAAGCGATACAAAGACAGGAGAGCTCCCTCATACAGCGCGATGGAAGTCTCTTCGGCAGATTCTCTCGTCTCGGGCAGGACAAACGTCACATCCTTCGCTTTGAGACGACGAGCTTCTTTAGCCGCGGCAGCCGCTGCCCGGCGCAACCGCTCCAGATTCACGGAGCGCCGTTCTCCCAAACCGACGACGAGCAGTCTCTTTGACGGATGATTCTTTCTTGTATGAACGAGAGCCAGTTCCTTGTCGTTGCCTGTGAAATCTCCAGCCTCTACGATCCGCAGGAATGCATCTCCGGCAATTGTTCGGAGTTCCGACTGGACCTTCCGGATCTGACGAGGGTCCTTGTGGGCAAACATGACGAGAACGTCGGTCCGGGTTTTGCCCGGTGCGGCTATTGTAAAGTGAAGTTCCATGGACTTCCTTTATCGAACAAATTCTGAGGCTCGTGCGAGAACCTCTGTGACAACGTCCTTGAGCCTTCGGTTGGCGACGCTTGCACCGGCTGCGTTCATGTGACCATTCCCGCCGAAAAGTTTGGCGAGCTCATTGATGCGAATGTCCCCCTTGGAGCGGAAGTTGACCTTGATGGCGCCGTCGACCTCCGAAAACATCAGACCGATCTGCACGCCGCCGATCGAAAGCGCGTACGGCACAAAGGCGTCCGTGTCGGCGATCGTCGTCCCCGTTCGCTGTAACATTTCCTGCGTCACTTGCAGTGCACAGACCCTTCCACCGTGAGCGATGTGCATGCCGGCAAGCACTTCCCCGAGCAGTTGCAGACGGCCGGCAGGCCCCTGTTCGTATACCTGCTGGAAGATCGCTGACGGGTCGGCGCCGCATTCGATCAGCTGAGCCACGATCCTATGAACGTCAGCATCCGTTTTCGGATACCGGAACGACCCCGTGTCGGTCATGATGGCCGTATATAACGCAGTCGCCGATGCCGGCGTCACGTGTGCGGCTCCCAGCGATTCCAGGAGTCGGAAGATGATCTCACCGGTGGCGCACGTCGTGTCATCGATGACGTAGAGCGCGGCAAACGTGTCGGGTTCGAGGTGATGGTCGATCACGACCTTAGCGGCCGGACTGGATAGCACGGCCTCTTTCATGCTGACCAGACGGTCCGGATGATTCGTGTCGACGACGATGATCAGATCGGCATCGCGAAGAAGGGGATTGTGGCGTGGAGGGTCGTAGAGCAACAGCCGCGTTCCGTCCGGGTCGAGGAACCGATACTGTGCGGGTGTCGGACTATAATTCACGATCCACGCTTCTCTACCGGTTGCATGAAAGTGGTTGGCAAGCGCAAGCTCGCTCCCGAGTCCGTCGCCGTCCGGATTGACATGCGTTGTCAGCACGATCCTCCGCGCCGCAGGCAGAAGACGGCCGAAGGCGGCAAAAGCATCATGAAGCGGCAATATTGGGGGAGAAGCCATGGAGGCAAATTCCAAGTGACAATTAACAAATTACAAAAAGAAAAAAAAGGTGTGGCTCCTTTCCGAAGCCACACCTTGAAAAGCGTGCCGCAGCACCTCTAATTAATCATCCAGGTATCGCCGGAGTTCAGAAGTTTCTCGAGGTCGCCTTCTCCCCGTTTCTTCTTTGCTTCGTCGATCTGGAGGGTCATCATGTCGTCATACGTCGGCCGTTCCAGGGAGAGGAAGATGCCCACGGGTCTCGGTAAAGCCGGCTTCATGGTCATGTCCGCAAGAATGAACGACAAGGTCGTGTCCTTCTCATTGTGCACGAGAAGGTCGTTCACGGAATACTTGCCATCCTTCGTCGAGACGACCGTCGGCGTGAAGCCGTCCAGTTTGATCCCCTTTTCTTTTTCCTTGCCGAACACGAGCGGTTTGCCGTGCTCCAGGAAGACCACGTTCTCGTCCTTCGATTCCTTCTCGGTGAACTGGAAGAATGCTCCGTCGTTGAACACGTTGCAGTTCTGGTAGATCTCAACAAACGACGTTCCCTTATGTTCCGCAGCCCGCTTCAACACGACCTGCATGTGCTTTGGGTCCCGGTCGAGCGTTCGAGCCACAAATGAGGCACTGGCGCCCAACGCAAGCGACGCCGGATTGAACGGATAATCGATCGACCCGTAGGGGGTCGATTTCGTCACTTTGCCGACCTCGGATGTCGGGGAATACTGCCCCTTGGTAAGTCCGTAGATCTGATTGTTGAACAACAGCACGTTGACGTCGATGTTCCTCCGCAGCAAATGGATCAGGTGATTGCCGCCGATCGACATGCCGTCGCCGTCCCCCGTGACGATCCAGACCGACAAGTCGGGCCGGGCCATTTTCAGTCCGGAGGCGACCGCCGTCGCACGTCCATGGATGCTGTGGAACCCGTACGTGTTCATGTAGTACGGAAACCTGCTCGAGCATCCGATGCCCGAAACGAACACGGTCTTGTGCTTCGGAATACCCAGGTCGGGCATGACGCGCTGTGTCTGCGCCAGGATCGAGTAGTCGCCGCAACCCGGACACCAGCGGACATCCTGATCGCTCGAGAAATCCTTTGACGTGTATTTCACGGGAGCGACTGACGCCGCACTGGCAAGCATTTCATTGACTTTGGTGCTCATGGATTATTTCCCCCCTTTCAGTATTTCCACGATCTTCTTTTCGATCTCCACGGACTTGAAAGGGAGGCCCTGGATCTTGTTCAGGCCGACGGCCGGAACGAGATACTTGGAGCGCAGCACCTTGACCAGCTGGCCCATGTTGAGTTCGGGCACCAGCACGTTCTTGAAGTTGTAAAGGATCTCGCCCGTATTCTTCGGCATCGGGTTTAAATGGGTAAGGTGCAAATGCGACACCGAATGTCCCTCGGCCCGCATTTTGGTAACGGCAGATTTGATGGCGCCGTACGTCCCGCCCCATCCAACGACAAGCAGATCTCCCTTGGCGTCACCTTCGACCTTTGCCGTGGGAATATCGTCCGCGATGCGCTCGACTTTTTCGGCACGTAATCGAACCATGTATTCGTGGTTCGCCGGATCGTAGGAAACATTACCGGTCAGATGCTGCTTCTCAAGACCGCCGATGCGGTGCTCCAATCCGGGAGTTCCGGGGATTGCCCATGGACGGGCCAATGTTTTCTCGTCCCTCAAATACGGCATGAAGCCTTCCGCCTCGGTCCTGAATTTCACCGTCAGGTCGGGCAAGTCCGACGATTTCGGGATCAACCACGGCTCGGATCCGTTTGCAAGATATCCGTCGGTCATCAGGAACACGGGCGTCATGTACTTGAGGGCGATCCGCGAGGCCTCAATGGCGGCGTAGAAACAATTGCCCGGAGTCGATGCCGCGACGATCGGAATGGGCGCTTCGCCGTTTCTGCCATACAAAGCCTGCAACAGGTCGGCTTGCTCGGTCTTCGTCGGCAACCCGGTGCTCGGACCACCGCGCTGGACATTGATGACCACAACGGGGAGCTCCACCATGACCGCAAGCCCAAGAGCTTCGGTTTTCAGGGCGACGCCCGGACCGCTGGTCGTCGTGATAGCGAGCGAGCCGCCGAATGAAGCGCCGATAGCCGACGTAACGCCGGCGATCTCATCCTCCGCCTGGAACGTCTTCACTCCGTAGGACTTGTACATCGACAACTCGTGAAGAATGTCGCTTGCAGGAGTGATAGGGTAGGAGCCGAGGAACAGGTCGAGATGCGCCCTCTTCGCGGCGGCAATGAATCCCCACGCTGTCGCCTGATTTCCAGTGATATTGCGGTATTTGCCGGGGGTAAGCTTTGCCGGACCCACCTCGTACCGAACCTTGAAGATCTCCGTGGTCTCGCCGTAATTCCAGCCGGCCTTGAGAACCCGGATGTTCGATTCCATAATATCCGGTTTGGCTGAGAATTTCTTTTTGATCCACTCGATGGTAGGTTCCAACGGCCGGTTGTACATCCAGTACATCATGCCGAGAGCGAAGAAATTCTTCGACCGGTCGACGATCTTGCTGGACAGGTTCATGTCCTGCAACGCAAGCGTCGTCAATTTCGTGATATCGACCTCGTACAGCGTGTATTTTTGGATCGCCGGGTCTTTTAGAGGATTCGAAGGATATCCGGCCAGCTTCAGATTCTTGTCGCTGAATCCGTCCGTATTGACGATGATCGCTCCGCCGTCGACCAGACTGCCGAGGTTGACCTTCAGCGCGGCGGCGTTCATTGCCACGAGAACGTCGCACTGGTCGCCGGGCGTGTTGATCTCGAGGCTTCCAAAGTGGATCTGAAATCCGGACACGCCGAACAACGTCCCCTGGGGAGCCCGGATCTCTGCCGGGTAATCCGGGAGCGTGCTAAGGTCGTTGCCGAGCAATGCCGTGGTATTCGTGAACTGGGTGCCGGTCAACTGCATACCGTCGCCGGAATCGCCGGCGAACCGTATGGTGACCTCATCCAGGTTCTGTGTATTCTTTGCCATGAAAGTTATTTCCTTAGAGATCGCCTCGCCTTGTGCGCTGACCGATGAGGGCGTCCGGTTGAATGGCCGGATCGGCGGGGAATTGAGGGGTGAGAATCGTATCGATCGGAATGAGGATGCTTCGACGCAGCCCTGCGCCACTCGTCATCTGATTAAACATGAGAAAAGTTAGCCAGATTTGACGGAAAAGGCAAGAAAACAGGCGGGAATTTGCTTCAGTTTGCCCAAAAACGAGAACGGACAAGGAAGTCGCTCCCTTGCCCGTCCGAATACGTAAAGATTATCACGCAATGACGCTATGAGCTATGTGGAGCGAATACGCAAAGTTCGCAAAGGGTTTCTGGATAATATACAACCTTTGCGTTCCTGGCCCGAGCGTAGTCGAGGGCCATTGCTGTCATTGCGTCTTTGCCTGCCCGCCGCATGAATGTCAGTGAGGCAGGCGGGTTGACGAGCAACGAATGACGAAGTTCTCTTTCCCACCACCTACCACCTACTTCCTTCCACCTACTTCCCCCCACCTGCCGACTTCGTCCTACCACCCACGTCCCACATCCCAATTCCTTACTCCCGCACGATCCAGACCTTGACCTTGCCGATCACGCCGGCAGCCAGCTTCACGGGAACATCGTAGATGCCGAGAGCCTTGATGGAGTCTTCAAGCTCGATCTGCCGCTTGTCGATCGCGACTCCTTTTTCCTTCAGCGCATCGGCGATTTGCTGCGAAGTGACCGATCCGAACAATTTCTCATCTTCACCCACTTTCACGCTCAGGGTGAGGGAGAGCTTCTCGAGCTCGGTCGCCATTTTTTCCGCTTCCACCTTCGCCTTCTCCGTCCGCCGGCCCGCCTGCTTCTTCTCCTCTTCGAGCATTTGCAGGGCGCTCGGCGTTGCCAGATAAGCGATCTTCCGGGGGATCAGGTAGTTCCGTGCATAACCGTCTTTTACGTCCTTCACGGCCCCCATCTTCCCCAGGGTTTCGTGATCCTGTCGCAGAATGACCTTCATGGGTTCTCTCCTCTCAGCTTACCGCGTCCGCCACGAAGGGCAGGAGGGCCAGGTGACGCGCACGCTTGATCGCCACCGTCAACTGACGCTGGTGCTTTGCGCATGTGCCGGTGATCCGGCGCGGAATGATCCGTCCCTGCTCGGAAATCGTGCGGGACAGACGCTTCTCGTTCTTGTAATCGATGTAGATGTCCTTGGCGTCGCAAAAACGACACGTGCGTTTCTTGCGCTGCTGCTGGTTACGGCCGCGGCCGCGGCCGCGGGTTCCGCCCCGCGGACCTCCACGATTGGACCCGAAATCCGATGTTGACCTTCTCATGAGTTCACCTCTTTCTTGGGTTCGGTTGCAACCGCCGGGGCTGCAACGGGTGCCGTCGGAACGGCTTCAGCGGCCGGGTCGACAATGCGCGCCGGCTCTGCGGCGGCTGCGGCAGCGGCTTCGGCGATCCGCTGCGCCTTTGCCTTCAGCGCCCGCTTGTCCATGACGATCGTGAGATACCGGAGGATGTTCTCGTCGAGCTGATAGTGGCGCTCGAGCTTTGCAACGAGGTCGCCCGGCCCCGAAAACTCCATGATGACGTAGAAACCGTTGTTCTTCTTCCTGATCGGGTAGGTAAAGCGCTTGCGCCCCCACTTGTTGATGTCGACGACCGTGCCGCTGTGCTTTGTGAGCGTCTCCTTGACCTTCTCGATCACCGCTTCGATCTGCGGGTCGTCGAGCCCGGCGTTCACGATGAACGCGGTCTCGTACATCTTTGGACCTACTGCCATGATGCTGTACTCCTTGTGGACGTGAAGCATTCGGCCCCGTCCATGACGAACGCAGGACGGAGCAAGGGTGCGGTTCGTGATGCGATGCAGTGGCTGTTACAGTGTGGACCGCATGTCGAAGCCGCTGTGGATTAAAGATTTAACCGCGAATCAACGCGAATGAAATATGGTGAATAGTAAATTGTGAATAGACAATAGGAAAGCGTTTACGGTACGGACCTCTGGTTTGCGTTCATTCGCGGTTATCTTTTATACGGAGGGCGGATCGTCAACGCTGCCTTCCTTCGTACCGCGAACCCTGTTATACTTGTTCATCGCCGTCTGAAGCCCGTCGCGCACGAAGCTTTCGCATGCATCTGCGGCTGAAGCGATCATCGTGCTGACTTCCGGTTCTTCTGCATCCGCAAACCGTTCAAGGACAAACTCGACCAACTTGTCCTTGTCCGCCGGCATTGCCGCAGAACCGATTCCACAACGCATGCGGGGAAACGTGTCATTCTGAAGTTGATAAATGACGGAAGCCAAGCCGTTGTGTCCGCCGTCGGAGCCGCCGGGACGAATGCGCAATGAGCCCAGGGGGAGCTGAAAATCGTCGAGGACCACGAGCAATCGGTCGAGCGGAAGCTCCATCCTCTGCACCACATCTGCGACGGCCGTCCCGCTCGCGTTCATATACGTCCCCGGCTTCAGCAGCAGAACGTCGACGTCGCCGATCGCGATCGAGGCCTCCCAGAAATCTCCTTTGCCGGGAGTGAATTTTGCGCGAAATCTTCCCGCAAGCTGATCGACCACGGCAAAACCGACGTTGTGCCGGGTTCTTTCATACTTGCTCCCCGGATTTCCGAGACCTGCCAGGAGTACCATGCGCAGGCGATGCGACGACTATTTCTTTTCCGGTTTCTTTTCCGGCTTCTCGGCCTTCTCAGGTTTCTCGGCCTTCTCGGCTCCCTTCTCAGCCTTCGGAGCTTCGCCTTCCTCCTCCGGCTTCTTGCCCTTGCCGATCACTTCCGGCTCCGCAGGAGCGGCCACAACATCCGCCGCAACGACTTCCGGTTCCTTCTCGATCACCGGCGGAACGACCGCCACGACCGTTGAACGCGCGTCTTCGAGCACGCGAACGTTCGGAATCTGGATGTCGCCGACGTGAATCGACTTGTTCAGTCCGAGCGTCGCAACGTCGACCTCCAGGTGGTCGGGAATATTCTTGGGCAGACACGATACACGGAGGCGGTGCAGCACATGCTGGAGAATGCCGCCGTCCTTGACTCCCTGTGGAACGCCCCCCGTCAGCTTCACGGGGACTTCGAGCGTCACTTCCTCGTTCGGGTTCAATCCGAACAGGTCAAAGTGGACGGGCCGCTCCGACACCGGGTCGAAATCGATGGCTTTCAGGATGCACGGGTGCGTCGACCCGTCCTCCAGCTTGAGATTGATAATATGCGTGGCCGTCGTCGCATACAAGGGCTTCAGCGTCAGCTCCTCGATTGCGACGGCAACGTTCGCTTGACCGTGGCCGTAGTAGATGCCGGGCACTTTGCCCGTGCGCCTGAGTGCGCCGGCTTTGCCCGTTTTCCGGACCTCTGCGGTGATGATTATTTCCGACATCGGTGATTCTCCTGATAAATTACACTTTGTCTTTGTCGACGTCGAACAGCGAACTGATCGACTTGTTGTGATGCGTGCGGAGGATCGCCTCCGCAAACAATTTTGCCGTTGACCGTACGGTGATCTTCTGGGACTGTTGACGGAGCGGCAGCGTGTCCGTCACGACCAGGGATGTTACGTCCGAAGCGTTGAGCCGATCGTATGCCTTGCCGGACAAGATCGGATGCGTGCACGCCCCATACACGTTGAGGGCTCCGGCATGTTTCAGCGCGCCGACCGCATTGACGAACGTTCCCGCCGTATCGATCAGGTCGTCGACGATGAGTATGTTCTTTCCTTCCGCCGTGCCGATGATATTCATCACTTCGGCTTCATTGGCGCGGGGACGCCGCTTGTCGATCAGGATCAGCTCGCATTCCAGACGTTTTGCATACGACCTGGCCATCTTGATCCCCCCGACGTCCGGCGAGGCAACAGACATGTTCGGGATGTCCAGCTTGCGAAAATGATCGATCAGGACCGCGGACGAATACAAGTGGTCGAGCGGTATGTCGAAGAATCCCTGGATCTGTGCAGCGTGCAGGTCCATCGTGATGACCCGATCCGCCCCCGCCTTCGTGATCAGGTTCGCGACGAGCTTTGCCGTCACGGACACGCGCGGTTGGTCTTTGCGGTCCTGGCGCGCATAGCCGAAATACGGGATCACGGCCGTCACGCGTTTTGCCGACGCCCGGCGTGCGGCGTCGATCATGATCAGCAGCTCCATGAGATTATCCGCCGGAGGCTGCGTCGACTGGATGACGAAAACGTCGGTGCCGCGGATATTCTCGGAATACTTGACCCAGATTTCTCCGTCGCTAAAGTTCAGGATCTCGACAGAGCCGAGCGTCGCGCCGGCCTCCTGACAGATGGCGGCTGCGAGAGCGCGGTTGGACCGGCCGGAGAAGATCTTCAGCGTATTCATGCAGTGGACCGTTACCGATCAGCAGATGAAAGAATAGCCCGGTAGATTTTGCCACAAAGACACTAAGACACGAAGAAAGATGCACACTCTTGCTTTTTCTTAGTGTCTTCGTGCCTTCGTGGCTGCTCTTCTTTCAATTGCCGTAGCCTGCTCATGAATCCGCAGCATCTCTTCAGCACCGCGCGGCCGGACATAAGATTTTTTCGACAACGTCGAAAAAATCTTAGCTGGGGCGGGAGGGATCGAATCCCGTCCCGCACAAAGTTATCGAGACGAAGTCGAAGATAACTTTGTATGCGGGACGAGGATCCACGTCCCGTTCGCCTCTGGCGATCGGGACGGGACCTCCGAATGGCGGCTCCAAAGGCCGCTGTCCCGCAGTTTGGATTCCGCTTCCAGACTCTCTTTGCTGGGGCGGGAGGGATCGAACCTCCGAATGGCGGCTCCAAAGGCCGCTGCCTTACCGCTTGGCTACGCCCCAATGAACGGAATCGTGGTGGCTCGATCGGAACCCGCAGCTCTCAACAAAAAGCCCAATTCACATCGAAATGGGCTTTAAATATACCGAAAAAGGCTCGGTAAGTCAATGAATTTTGCGGACTTGTTGATTATCGGAGGTTAGTAGCTGTGGGATTCCTCCAAAGGGCTTTTGCCACTATCTGAAACCACTCGTTGCGTCCGTTGCGGGCGTTGCCTGCCCGCCGGACTTCTTGCTCTTTTCGGTCAGGCGGGCGGGATATTTTTTTACAATGCGGGCCGTCGTTCAACGGGAATGCGTAAGATGCTTCCGATGATCGTCGAGACCTTGTCCAGATCCAGATCGGTATTCTCGTCCCCTTTCCTGACGAACTCGAGGAGAGTCTTCTTCCCTGTATCCATCCGTAGCCTGACAAAGCCTGCGTATGCGGACGCAGACCGACGTTTGCGAACAGCTTCAACCGCTTGAATCTGCGTCACGTTAATGATCGACGTCCATTCAAGCGCCAGGAACTTGCGACGGATAGTGACGGCCGTCGACTCGACCGTAAGCTGACACTCGCTGCCTTCAAGAAGGTCGACGATGAACATGCCGAAAAAGAATATTGCCACGGCAAAGTAGGTCCAACTTGCGAAGGCGATTGCACCCGTCACGTTCAGCAGCAGCAGGCTCAGCGAGACGGCGACCCTGGGTGAAGCGTTTTTGCGAAGTACCAACCGGGTGCCATCGTTCTGCTCCGCAACATAGGGATAGAACGGGCGCTGGCTCTCCGGTATTTCAATGTTCGAAAAGTACTTCATGAGAAGTCACGTCCACTCAGGCGGTCTCTCTCTGCAGCTTATGCTGGATGTCACTAG
This sequence comes from Ignavibacteria bacterium RIFCSPLOWO2_12_FULL_56_21, assembly GCA_001802945.1. GTDB lineage: Bacteria > Bacteroidota > Ignavibacteria > UBA10030 > UBA10030 > 2-02-FULL-55-14. The sequence goes on from MHAK01000038.1 coordinate 12,284, forward strand.
GCGCCGCTCGAATCCTGCATGAACCACTTGCTTGTGAGATGAGCCAAGCCCGCTCCAGCCGCAGCGACTGCGCCATAGAACGCGTAGAACATGAATTCAAGGGGCCAGAGGTTGTGACTGGTTGGGTCCGCCACCATCTCCGCAAGGGCCGCGAACGGTAACAGAATGACTGCCGCCCCGCCGAGAAGCAGAGCATGCATCCTGGAGAAGTGTCCAAGTACAAACCCGACGACAAGGAGCAGAACAAACTCCGTGACGCCAATGTTTTCTTGCGCATTCCTGATGACCGGAAACAAGGGTGAGTCATACCAATGGACGGGTCGATTCAGCAAAACTGGCAGAATCATCGCCATGAGACCAAAGACTGGGGCGATCAGGAAAATCTTCCAATTTTGTTTCATGAGTTCCTTCTGCCGCTTAACGGCCGGTTCTAAGTTTACCCCCGCCCGACCTGTGAAGGCCCAAAATTGGGCGGGCGGGCGACATGCTTCTGGTCGAGGAGCTACGGGTTAGGCCGCGCAACGTAAATACGCCCGGTTGACATAGACCATTATAGAGACTATATTAAGGTCAATCAAGATGAGGTCCACATGAAGCTCAGCATTGCCGTTAAGCCGATCAGCTATTTGAAAGCACATGCGTCAGAGCTTATCCGCGACATCACCACAAACCGGCGAACGTTGGTCGTCACACACAACGGTGAGGCCAAGGTGGTTGTTCAGGATATCCGATCCTATGAGCGCATGCAGGAGACCCTTGCCTTGTTGAAGCTCCTCACCATGAGTAAGCAGAATATCAAACGTGGTCAGACCAAGACAATGGCAGAGGTCTTCGAAAGCTTGAATACGAGAATTGCTGCATTCAAAGATGAAACAGTTTGATGTTGTTTTTGACAATCTTGCGGAAGATGATCTGTTCAACATTTATGTTGATGTGGCACTGAATGATTCCGTGGAGCGAGCCGATCGTCTCTTTGCTTCGCTACGACGTACTTGTCTGAAGCTCAAAAGCCTGCCTCTCCGCGGTCATGTACTGCCCGAACTGTTGGAAGTTGGGGTGGTAGAATTCCGTGAAATCCGCTATAAGCCGTACCGCATCATATATTCCGTCGACGCATCGAAGGTGTACGTCCATTGTGTGCTGGATGGGCGACGAGATGTGCAGACCCTCCTGGAAGAACGCCTCCTTCGCTAGTGCCGTTTCCAATAATTAGCCTTGCATTTCACTTGAATGAAAGCATTGGAAACGTGCACTAGTGCACGCTCCCACACAAACTTTTTTAGTGGGAGCGGCACTAGCGTTGCGCGGCCTAACGGTCGGAGCCCCGCCTGCCACGTTCTAGAGTTATTACACAGAACGTGGCCTGCCCGCCATGTGCGTTGTCCAGCATCCCGCTGAAGTTAGGCGGGACTTCACCTTTTTGCGGAAGCGACAGGTTAGGCGGCCCGAGTCGTTGGACAAATTCGCTGTAACCACTTCAATCGAGCTGCGAGTTTAGGTACTTCTAGTATAATGTGATCAGTACCTAAGGAGCGCAAATAGGTAGACGCTGAAAAGAAGTACAATTTCTTGAAGTCTGAATTGCGTTCGATGTCGCGCTCAAACCAAGATTCTGGTTGTCCTTGCGGGTGGATGGGCCACCAGAATATAAGAAGCGGCCTCACGGGGAGCTTAGGCGCTTCTGATGGATTTTCCATTCGGGTCAAGACTTTTCCCACGCTTTGCTTCCTTGGGCGGTTTCGTGCTTCATGCCAGACTTCATGCCAAAGCGCCGTTCGTATTTCCTTCATACGTGAATTGTTGAGGGCTATTTCTGGGGTTATAGGTTGTCCTCCAATTGCGTGGCCTGTCCAACTTTTGACCTCCGTCTGAAACAAGAATGGCGGCTTATTGACAGGTCGAATTTGTATCCAGCGATCCAATCGTCGACCTCGACGTTTCCCAGTCTTAGGTGTACCTGTATAGGCCCCAATTAATCAAGCAGCATTTAAGAGGGCTTGCTTGAAGTCCGCTCGCACTTCGAGCGGGG
>MHAK01000039.1 GCA_001802945.1 Ignavibacteria bacterium RIFCSPLOWO2_12_FULL_56_21
ATCTCGTGCTCAACATTGTCTTCTTTGCCGTCTACTCCGCCGGAGTCGTGGCGGCGGCATATTATCCGGAGATCCATTCCGGTCTCGTCATGAGAGTTCAACGCGGATTGCTCACCGGGTCATTCTCTGAGGTCGCGACACTCTATGCTCAGCACGACGTTGCTCCTGCCATCGGAGCAACGTTTGCGGTCAACTTCTTTTTCGGTTCGATACTTATGATCACGCTGCCGTCGGCGCTTGTTCCGTTCGGCGGATTTGTCGTTCCCGCGATCAGGTTCTTCATCTGGGGCTTCCTGTTCGGACCGGAGAGGGCGTATTCAGTACCGATTCTCATTCTCACCACTCTTGAGGGACAAGGCTACGTTCTCGCCGCATTCGCGAGCTACGTGTTCGCCATGCGGTGGCTCCTTCCGGCCAGATACGGCCTCATCTCCCGAAAAGCCGGATACACGCTCGGCCTGCGGTTGACGGGACGCATCTATGCGCTCGTTGCACTCGTCCTGCTCGTTGCCGCCATCTACGAGCCGGTCATGGCGGACAAGATGTTTCCTCCCCCGTTCCCGCAACAACCGAGCGCTGAACTTCAGAATGGATTCAGCGGACAGTTCACGACACTCACGGTCACAGGCGCAAAGATGTACTATCAGAGCGATTCCGTGCAGGAGAGCGACGCCAAGATCGTCGGAGTTTTGCTCGAAGACATGCGGTATTTCCGGGTAGGTCGGCGGCGGGAGGCGAGACTTTCCAAAGTGGGGAACGCATTTCGGGTTCAACTGCCGCTGGACGCCCGATACTGGCATGATCCTGGAGTCGTATTTCATTTCGATAAAATGCTGACAACTCTCACACGCACATTTCCAGACCGCATCTACACGATCGACGCCTTTTGCGAGGCACCAGATGGCTCGTGCAAGGACACGGTGTTTCAACATTCGGGTTCGTTGAGCAGAAACAATTGATCAGTGGCCCCGCCGCCCAGCGATGGGGAGGTTGGTAGAAATCTTCACCTTTCGTGAATCGTCAACCCGCCTGCTTCACTGACATTCATGCGGCGGGCAGGTCGTCATTCGTCAATCGTTGTTCGTCGTTCAAGCATGATTGACGAACGACGAACATTCGAATTACGAACGGGGAAGTTGGAACGTTGAACTCCTACGGAGTTCTGAACGATTGTTTCGACGTAGATCTACCAACGTTCGACCCCTACGGGGTCGTTAGCGGAAAATAAACAAACTGAAAACGACAAACAGAAATCAAAGAGAAGAAGGAAACTCGAAAGACCTCGTAAGGCAACGAGGCGATCACGACACTACGAACGCCTGGCGTTAGCAGCGGCAACGCGCGACTTACATCGGGATGGGGCCTTTCGTTTTGCTTTTTGCCTTTTACTGTCTGCTGTTTCAATTTCGTAATATTTGCTTAAGGACTACGGAACCCCGTAGGGGTTCCACGTTTGTAGCATCGGCAAACAACAGTACACCAGAACCCCGTAGGGGTTCCACATTCTGTTATGTGAAAGTAAATTTGGGATTGAATGCGATGCCGAATTCCTTCAGCAGCCTTTCGTATTCCTCGCGAAAACTGGTTCTCCTGTGATGCTCCTCTTGATGCAGAATGTACCTTACGATTCTGTCGATATCAGAGCGGGAATAACTGAATCCGCCGAATCCCTCCTGCCAACCAAATCGACCGACGGGACGGATTTCATCCTTGATAAAATTCGTGGAATCGCGCTTGACGTCTCTCACGAGGTCCGATAAAGCCTCATCCGGTTTCATACCAATGAACATGTGCGCATGATCGGGCATGCAGTGAATCGCGAGCATTTTGTGCCCCTTGTTTTGCACAATTCCCGTAATGTATTTGTGCAGCCGTTCATTCCACTCACAGAACACCAATGGTGCCCTGTTTTGAACGGCGAAGACCACTTGGATATAGATTTGTGTGAATGTGTTGGCCATACCACCCCCTCAGGTGATGTGATTGATGATGTTGAACTCCTACGGAGTTCTGAACTGATTGTTTCGATGTAGGTCTACAAACGTTCGACCCCTATGGGGTCGTTACGGGAAGAAATGAAAACTGAAAACAACAAACAGAAACAAAGGAAAAAAAGCAAAACAAAAAGGACTTTGCAGGGCCGCATGGCAGGACGATCACTTCCATTGAAGATTCTGCTTGTCGCAGCCACGACAAGCATCTTAGAGTTGGCAACTGCCCAGGTGAACACATTTGCCCTCACGGGATACGTTGTCGACAGCATTTCTGTCATGCCCGTACACAATGTCAACGTTATCGTTCGGGGGGAACTGAAAGGCACTACCACGGACAGCCTGGGTAGATTCAGGATTGTTCTGCTTCGTGGCACCGAGCATATTCTGGTGTTTAGCCATATTGGCTATCATAAAGTCACTCGGAGGGCGTATTCGCAGCATCCGGGTGAGGTCGAGTACAGGATCATGCTTGTCCCGAGGTCCATTGCGCTCGGTGAAGTTCTTGTAACGGCGAAGAAGCGCTTTGTTCTCACTGAGGAGACTACTCGAAGGGCGAGTTTTCGCATTGGCGGAGAGGAATTCGAGCGCTTGGGCGAGCCGGACATGGAAAAGGCGATGCACTATTTGCTCCCCGATGTGGTGCAACCGCTGAAAGACCGACTGCAATTGGACAAGAATGATTTCACGTTGTACGTCGACGGCGAGTGGAAAGAGTCGATCTTTCTCGACGACCTCGATCCGTTCACCGTCCGCAGAATACTCGTTTGGGAAGGGCTGGGCAGAGGCCAGGACAACCGGCACGACATCTTTCCGATCGGTCTCCCATTGAGACGAGGAAAATATGTCATTCTTGTAGAAACACGCTGAGGGGAGAGGACGTCTACTTTCATCGAAGGCAAGTACAACGTGTGTTTCCAGCAGGGAACCGACCTGTTGTTCACTGCTTTGAAACTTGGTGCCAGATGGAAGCTTGAATGAGGAGGCGGGGAAACGTGGGCGCCGAGTGAGGAGACTACTGCTGCAGTTCGTGAGACATTCGGAATACAACAGTTGGGGAAAGTGAACAGGGGCTGCAAACAGACAAACGACAACAGCCAACTGCCCATAAAGTAAAAGAAGGAAATCCTCTATTGAATCGTACAGCAGTGTCGTCCTTACAGATCCAGGACCTCCAAAGTAGAACGAAGTCTCAGTAGATCCCGGACCTCCTTGCCGGAATATCGTCACGTGGAGAATTGTGCAACTCCAAGGGGCTGTGATGACGTGCCGGTATTAGTTGTGAAGAATTCGACATGTCTGCTCCGCAATCCAAAATCCGCAATCCGCAATCTGTCAAGCCCTACCTCATCTCACCACCATCATCTTTCTCACCCCCATCCTCCCATCCACTCTCATCCTCACAAAGTAGATCCCGCTCGCCAGGCGTGAAGCATTGTAGCTCACGCTTCCCCGCCCTACCGGACGCATCTCATCAATGAGCACGTCCATTGTTTGCCCGGCCAAATTCACGATCTCCATCCTTACCGCGGACGGCCGCTGAAGCCGGAATTCTATGCGCACATCGCCGTTGAACGGGTTCGGATACGGCGCCGACAGTTGGAAGTCTGCCGGGACAGAAGCCGGCGGTGAAACTGCCGTCGGCGCATTTCCATAGCGAAAGGTCCGATAAGTAGTGAATGAGTCGGGAAGGAGAAATTCCATCGCCTTCGTTCCGTCCGGACGGACTTCCGTAATGATGCCCGCCGTTCCCCATGAAATGAACGTATTGCCGTTCGGCAGGCGCTGCACATTGCCCGTTGCCGGCGCGCTGATCTTCATGGAGTCGCGGAATTCCCAGACAAGCGTGGCCGTCATCGCCTGCTCATCCAGCGCGTATTCAACGGCCCGCGAAAAGGAGGGGACGTGGTAGTTCCCGTTGTCGAATAGCGTGATGTTGCCGTTGGCAATCCGACGTACATCGTGCTGATACGAAAAGCGGAGCGTGTCGTTGATGAAGGTAAACTGATTGTTCTTCCCTCCCCACCGCCAGATGATCGCACCCGTCGACCGGTCGATCTTCGTGATCTCGTCCATATGGCGCGACGACAGAAGAATGTTGCCGTCCGTGTCAATGTCGAATGCGTTGCCGTGTGCATAATCGACCGTGGCGGCAGTCAAGTCCCGATACACGGCGTCGGTGATGGCGAAGTGATCCCAGGACCGCCATTGAAAGACGAGGTTCTTTCCGGCGTCGAGCTCCTGGAGAACGAGTCCCGTCACTGCGGCACTGTCGTTTCCCCCCGGCACAATGACGCTCATGTCCACAGTATCGACGTCGTACGACATGAGCAGAACGTTTCCGCTTGCAGTGAACTGTATGTCATGTCCGTCCGTGACATATCCCCCGACAGTCCGGAAGCTGTCGACGACGGAGAAAGACGAGTTCATGGCGTAGAAACACCGGACGCCGTTGTCGAAGAACGTTATGAGTCCGTTCGGATGCCGTTTGAAATCCGAATTCCCTTCGGGCCGCCGGACATAGAAGACGGGTGTGAGGGATTCGTCGAGGACGGTCAGATAGGTGTATCGAACGGCTCCCCGCGCGATTGCGCCGAGAAAGATGAGGGCGGGTCCGGAAGCATTGGGAACGTTGACGGTGAAGACGGGGAAGTCCGAAGGAAGAGTGTCGGCGGCAATTGCGGAGAACCTCTCACCTTCGGGAATCCCCTGGAGGCTCCAGGCCGCACTCGCCGGACAGGCAAGCAGAAAGACGGAAATAACGATGAATAACATCTGACAAACTTTCACATGCATGCGAAAAGATAGTGCAAGTCTCCCTGAGTTGCACCCTTGAGGCCGCGGGAAAGCCGTGTAAAAGAGTTTCGTCCACGAATACACACGAATTATAAATAAAGAGTGGACCTTCACGGTTGCATATTATTCGTGTCGATTAGTCTCTCGGACTCTCCCCGGCCATTCGTGTTCATTCGTGGACATTCTTTTTACCATCGCCTTACGAATACCCTTCCGAGTCTTCATATTCGCGTCCATTCGCGGTTCAATTTTTTCCACCTGGCCCTACAAATTCAAGTTGCGAATAGCCATTCAATCCCCTAGATTTCCACACCACAGTGCGGGTGATATTGCAGAGTAAGGACGGGAAAAAGGAGTAAGGAGGGCGGGTGAAAAAACATTGCTGCAGAAGTGCTCCAAGTAATTGCCATTAGTCTTGGACGACAATTGAATTCACTTTTGCGCTCTGTGTGCCTTTTTGCGGCCATGTCTTTTACAGAGGAAACCCGTGATACTCATCCAACACACAACATTCGTACGCAAGTCAACGCTGGCAATAGCATACCTGTTCGGTTTTTGCCTTCTCTTCTCTTTTGGCTGCGAAAACAGAGCTACCGTCCAGAAACAGCTGTCTCCTTCTCCGCAAGAAGTTCCCGTGCGCAATGACCTTCTCGGCATCTGGTGGTCGCCCGATTTGCCTCAAAGCGCCGCCTTTGAGATCAAGGACTCCACAATCTACTATCCGGATATGTTTGCGGAGTATAAATATGAAGTGAAGGGAGAAAGCCTCCTGGTCTACCGTGACGACGGCGTCGCCGGCTCTGTCATTGTGAGCGTTTCGTCAGATACGCTTGTCCTCTTGACTATGGAAATTCGGCAAGTCTTGACACGATCGGAAACACAGCAACCGTGAGACGATTTCGACAACAACCCGGAGGAACAATGAAATCAATCCCAATAATGATAATCGCAATTGCACTCATCTCCGGCCCCCTTGTTGCCCAGCAAAAGCCCACGGTGTCTCCGATCCGCGGCGCTTCGGCCCACGACATCACGAAGGATTTTGGCCCCCGGCTGCATCCTGTGCTGAAAGCTATCCGCACCCACAGAGGCGTCGATTTCGACGTTCCAGTCGGCACGGCGGTGTGCGTTACCGCCGATGGCATCGTCCTTGAAGCCGGCAACGCCGGTCCGTACGGACTCAGCATCCGCATTCGGCATGCGGGCGGATACGAAACGTTCTATGCCCACCTGTCGAAGATCTCGGTGACAAAGGGGCAGAAGTTGTCGGGTGGAGCTACGATCGCACAGTCCGGCAATTCGGGACTCTCGTCCGCCCCGCATTTGCATTATGAAGTCCTGAAGAATGGTCAGCATGTCGATCCCAAGGCGTTCATTGCGGCAAGATAGCATTTGAAGAAATATCCCCTTTTCGCCCTTCTGCTCTTTCTGTCGTGTTCGACTGAGCCGGCGGAAGTGCTTCCCCCTTCGAGCGAGCTTGATATTCCGTTGCTCACTCAATCGATACCGTCCCGCTCATGGGCAACGTGCGGACGAATGATCTATCTCTACCGCGACACGTCGTTCACCATGTCCGAATGCGAGCTGATGTCTGCCGTCAGGTATATGCAGATCGATTGCTGTGCACAACCTGATTCCTGCGACACGACCTACACGACGATCGGCATCGCGGCCGGATTGTCCGCCGCCGTCAACAGGGCCTACATGCAGTTCTTTGGCACGCCGCCGCTGGAACAGATGCATGAATACTTCCATGAGTACCACGTACCCATCCTGGTACTCACGAAGGGATCGCCTCACGAATCCGCCGGCCATTTTGTCGTGGTCCGCGGATTGCGCTTTGTGGATGAAAAATACAACCCCGTCATGCTGGTCAACGACCCACTCGGTTACTTTTCATCCGAGATGAGATACAGAGAATTCCAGGACGTTTGCGTTTCCGCGGCGTTCCTGATGTAATGATCACATCCTCCCTCCGAATACCCGTCTGAACCACCAGGCCGGTAGGTATTTCACTTATACCGGTCTTGTTTTAGCCGCAGCAAACTCCGACCTTTCCATTCCAACGCAACTGAGTACTATCACAGGCCGTGCCACCTGGAGTCACTTTTGAGCAAAGACACCCGCCGCTCCTCGCGTCAGCAATATTTGGAATTCGTCGAAGACTACAAACAACAACGTCTTGACGAACTGGCCGACGGAGGTGACAATCAGAAGCAGCTCGACGATCCGGCGAAGTCTGGAAAGGACGGATCGTCAACCGAGACGCGACCTGCGCGCCGCGCACAGCGCCGGAAGTACTTGCGCGAGTACATGCGCTGGCTGTGGCCCCACCGATTTACCGTGACGCTGGTCTTCCTGTTCGCGTTACTGGCAGCGGGACTGCAAATGATCGAACCGCTGTTCATGCGATTTATCATCGACAACGCGCTCCTGAACACCGCGCTGGATGCGGCGTCGCGTCTGTCCCTCCTGCATATGGCCGGGGCCGCTTTTCTCGGCGTCATCATTCTCTCCAACCTCGTCGGTGTCCTCAAGGACTACCGTCAACGTCTGCTGAACGTCAAGGTCATACTCTCTCTCCGCCGCTCTCTGTACCATCGCCTGCTCCATTTGCCGCTGCCGAAGCTCTGGGACATGAAAACCGGCGGCATCCTGTCCCGATTGACGGGCGACGTGGAAACGACGACCGGCCTTCTGCAGATGGCGGTCGTATCCCCCGCCGTGTCGGTCATCCGTCTCATGATCGCAGTGGCGGTGCTGATGTCGCTCAATTGGCGGCTTGCGTTGACGGCCCTGGCCATCATTCCGGGCGTCATGCTCATGAGCTTCACGCTGGCACGGCGCGTTCGGCCCATCTATCGTTCGATCCGAAAGAACGTGGAGGAGATCGACGGCCGTGTGGGAGAGACGTTTTCGGGGATCCGGGTCGTCAGAGCGTTCCGGCAGGAAATGGGGGAATTGCTCGACTTCATGCGGGGACGCCATACCGTGTTGCGCAAAGAACTGTTCGCGCATCGCCGCGAGCTTGTGCTGTGGACGTCCTGGGGACTTCTCCTGGGATCGATCAATGTGGTGATAGTATGGTACGGCGGTTACTTGAACGTCGCGGGTGCCGCCACCATCGGCGACATCATGGCATTCCAGTGGTACACGTTTCTGCTCCTGAATCCCGTGTGGAACATCGTCAACACCTTTTCCGAACTTCAGCGGTCGCTTGCGGCGATGGAGAGGGTCTTCGAGGTGCTGTCGATGGAAGACGAAAAGCCGGACAAACCCGACGCCCGTGCGGCGCCGCAAAGGGTGGAAAGAATAGACTTCGAGAACGTCGAATTCGAGTATCGCGAAGGGCTCCCGGTCGTGCGGGATTTCGCAGTCTCCGTCCCCGGCGGTTCAGTCGTCGCACTCGTAGGCCGGAGCGGCGCGGGGAAGACGACGGTCACCGACCTCGTCGCCCGTTTTCACGATCCGACGCGCGGACGTATCCTGCTGAACGGCACGGACATCCGGGATTTCCGACTTCGTTCGTACAGGGACCTCCTGGCCATTGTGCAACAGGACGTCTTCCTGTTCGACGGATCGGTGCGTGACAATATCGCCTACGGCAGATACAACGCGACGGATGCGGACATTGAAGACGCGGCCCGACTGGCGAATGCCCATGAATTCATCGCAAAACTGCCCGAACAGTATGAGACCTTCATCGGCGAACGGGGGGTGAAGCTGTCCGGCGGACAATGTCAGCGTCTCGCCATAGCGCGCGCATTCCTGGCCTCGCCACAGATCCTTATTCTCGACGAGGCCACCAGCAACCTCGACACGGAGAGCGAGCAGTTGATCCAGGCATCCATGGCCACGCTGCTCGCCGGACGCACAACATTCGTGATCGCCCATCGCCTCTCGACCGTTCGCCGTGCCGATCTCATATTGTTGATGGAAGAAGGACGCGTTATCGAGAACGGTTCTCACGAAGATCTCATGCGCGCTAAAGGGGTGTATCATGAGATGGTGCTCCGCCAGATGGAATCGCATGGGAAGGACCATGAAGGCATGTTGGAGGTGGATCAGTAGGATGAGGAATGTGAGAAGTGAGTTGCGAGAAGTGAAATGTAGAAGCGAAATGCGCTGGGGACGTCAGTATTGCCGCCTTGCAGCTCGGCAGGCAAAGAAGTAGATTCTTGCGATGGAGGGCCCTATGAAGAGTGCAGCAATCATTCGTCATTAGTACGTTGTAGTTCGCTTCCCGATTTCCCCCGCCCAAGGAGTTTCCCATGTCGAAGTGTGTGGCTCTGCTGTTCATTCCTCTCCTGCTCGCCGCCCAAACGCCCGGTACAAGAGACGATCGCACGTTGTTGCCGAACGGATGGACGCTCACGCCCGCCGGAGAATCTATCGTACTCGGCGACCTTCCGATGAACGCCGCGCTCTCTCCTGACGAGCGCTATCTCGCCGTCACGCACAGCGGTCAATCGGGGGCCGATGTACGCCTCGTCGACCTTGCCGCGAGGAAGGTTGTCGATACAGTGAAACTCAAGGACAGTTGGTTTGGCATCAAGTTCAAAGGAGAGCGCCTCTACGTTTCGGGAGGTTTCCAGAATTGCGTGTATGTGTTCGACCTGCGGGAGGGATCGCTCAACGCCGTCGACACGCTGAAATTCGAAAAGCCTCATCCGGAGTACAGCGGCTCCGTCGCAGGGATCGACGTGAACGCAACGACGCTGGCCGTGGTCCTTCGCCGCGACAGCACACTCCGGTATGTCGACATCGCCACTCGAGAACAGCGCACAGTGAAGCTCTCCGGCATGCCGTATGCGTGCATGTTCATGGAGGACGGGACGCTCCTTGTTTCGTTATGGAGCTCCCGCGTCATCCAGGCGTTCCGGGGACTCGATCGAACATACGAATGTCCCGTCGGAGACCATCCCAACGAGATCTCGGTCGCTCCGGACGGCTTGCATGCGTTTGTCGCCAACGCCAACGACAATACTCTGAGCATCGTCGACCTCCGTGAACGGAAAACGATCGCCACCGTGGCCACTTCGCTGTATCCGGAGTCGCCCGAGGGTTCGACGACGAATTCCGTTGCACTGACTTCGGACGGAAAACATCTTCTTGCTGCAAACGCGGACAATAATTCCGTGACTGTGGTCCGATGGCAGGACCCGCATCGGCCTGCTCCGGTTGGTTTCATGCCGGTCGGATGGTATCCCACAAAGGTCATGTCCCTGCGGAACGGGACCGTCCTGGTCCTCAACGGCAAGGGGGAGGCTTCAAAAGCGAATCCGCGCCGTGAGTACATCGGCGGGTTGTTCAAGGGAACGCTTTCGTTCTTCGACTTCCCCGACGAAAAGCGATTGGCGGAATATTCCCGGCAGGTGTACGAGAACACTCCGTATAAACCCCACCAGCTCCGCGAAACTGCCGTCGAAGGCGATTCTCCTGTTCCGAACAAGGTGGGAGCCCCGTCGCCGATCAGACACGTCTTCTACATCATCAAAGAGAACCGGACCTACGATCAGGTTTTCGGGGACATGCCGGAGGGGAATGGCGATTCATCGTTGTGCATTTTCGGCGAGAATGTCAGTCCCAATCACCACGCACTCGCCCGCGAATTCGTCCTCCTCGACAATTTTTACGTCGATTCCGAAGTAAGCGCGGACGGCCACAATTGGTCGACCGCGGCGTATGCCACCGATTACATCGAAAAAGTGTGGCCGGGATTTTACGGAAACCGGGGAGGTGTGTATGATTTTGAAGGGTCGGAACCGACCGGTCGTCCCGCAGCGGGGTACATCTGGGACCTTTGCGCGCGCGGACAAGTGAGCTTCCGCTGTTATGGAGAATTCATCAACAATCCGGGAGAGCATGGGCGGGAGGCGACAGCCCGTGTTCCCTCGCTGGAAGGACATTTCGCTCCACACTATCGCGGCTGGGACCTCGACTACTCAGATGTGGACCGGTACAAGGCTTGGGAGGCGGAGTTCACAGAATACGAAAAGAACGGCGGCCTGCCACGATTCAACATTTTCCATCTCCCGAACGACCATACGAGCGGAACCTCCAAGGGAAAGCTGACGCCGCAAGCGTATGTAGCGCAGAATGACTACGCACTCGGGCTGTTTGTCGAAAGAATATCCCACAGCAAGTACTGGAGGGAGACGGCGATTTTTGTGATCGAGGATGATGCGCAGAACGGTCCGGACCACGTCGATGCCCATCGTTCGATCGCACTGGTGATCAGCCCGTATACAAAGCGTCGCTCCGTCGACCACACGCTGTATTCGGGCTCATCCATGCTCCGGACGATGGAATTGATCCTTGGATTGCCACCCATGAGTCAATATGATGCCGCAGCACGGCCCATGTCCTCCGTTTTCACATCGACTCCGACGCTGGACCCATATACGGTCGCTTCGCCGCGGTATGACATGACCAAGAGAAACAAGCCGGGGGATTTTGGGCAGAATCTGATGGATGGTATGAATTTGTCAAAGGAAGACGCGGTTCCGGATCTGTTGTTCAACCGGATCATTTGGCAGTCGATCAAGGGAACTCCAATGCCCCCGCCGAGATTCTCGATCTATTCCGGTCCAGGAGGTGAGGAAGAAGAGGAAGACGACTAAAAGTTCACGCCTGAGAACTGTGCATTGCACGCGCAGTGAAATACTGCCAAGGAGATTCTTCTCGCCATGGGACTTCGGCACAAGCCATGATAAGCGGTGACGTCATCAAGCTGGCTTCTTTTGTCGTCGTTTCTGCCGCATTGTTGTTCGTGTCCAGAAAGTCTTTACGCACCTTTCGATCTCATGGATTTTTCCGGTACTTCGCCTGGGAATGCATGCTGGCAATGTTCCTCGTGAACATGGAGTTCTGGTTTCAGATTCCCTTTTCCCCGCCTCAGTTGGTGTCCTGGTTTCTACTGATCGTGTCGGGCGTTCTTGCAGTCCACGCCGCAATCTACCTTCGACGCCATGGCCAGCCGGACTCCAGCCGCCAGGACGACACTCTCATCGGCCTCGAAAAGACAACACAATTGGTGCAGCAAGGAGCGTACCAGTACATTCGTCATCCCCTCTATGCTTCTCTGCTGTACCTGACATGGGGGATCTTTTTGAAACACCCCGGGTGGACAGTCGGCGCTCTTGCAGCCGGAGCCACGGGATTTCTTGTCGCCACAGCCAAAGCTGACGAGGCAGAGTGTCTTCGTTTCTTCGGCCCGTCGTACGCCGAGTACGCACGAAAGACGAAGATGTTCATACCATTCCTCTTCTGACGACGCACAACCTCGATTGCCGAGTATTTCATGAGTTACATTCCTTCGCATGGTACGGGAGCCGCGCATGGCCGACATTCTCCTCGACTTTCCCATCGTTGCACCGGCGGAACGAGTGTTCCACGGCGTTACGACGCCCGTCGGGCTTGACGCCTGGTGGACGAACAAGTGCTCAGGCCAGCCAAGTATCGGCACTGAATACGGTTTGTGGTTCGGTCCGAAATACGATTGGCGTGCGGTGGTGACCAGATGCACTCCTGGCAGGGAATTCGAGTTAGAAATGGTTCGGGCCGACAAGGATTGGATGTCAACTCGAGTTGGATTCCTTCTTGAACAAACGGCGGGCGTGACACGCGTCCGGTTCCATCATACCGGCTGGCCCGAAGTAAATGAACATTATCGCATCTCGTGCTTTTGTTGGGCCATGTATTTGCGTCTTTTGAAGCGAAATATCGAGACGGGAGAGATCGTACCCTATGAACAGCGGTTGGATGTGTGAGTAGGGCGGCTGAAAGCGAGAGGGTGAACCGTGAGTTGCGCGATGTGAGACGTAAGTTGTGAGTCGTGAATTGGAAGGCGTGTGGGGCAGTGAATGGTGAATAGTAGACCAAACTGACAACTAACAATAAACAACTGCCAAGAATGAAAGTGCCAAGTACTAACTGCCGACAGTCAAGAAAGAAATTGTCAAGCTCAAAGAGCTACTTGTCAATTTGAGCAAATGATGCGTTCGCTTTCGCCCAATCCCGCACAACTTTACCCGAGCTAATCCGCAATCAGCACTCCGGAATCCGCAATCATCTAGGCTATACTCATGGAACTCCTTTCCCCCACAGTCTCCTCCTATCTTGACGCCCTCGTGCCCCCGCGCGACCCGGTGTTGGCCGACATGGAAGCCGCGGCAGCAAAGACCAACTTCCCGATCATCGGTCCTGCCTCAGGCCATTTGTGCTATCTTCTCGCCCGACTCATGGGGGCGCGCCGGATCTTTGAACTGGGGTCCGGGTTCGGATACTCGACAGCATGGTTCGCGAGAGCTGTGCGAGAGAATGGCGGCGGCATCGTCCATCACGTTGTGTGGGACCAGAAACTTTCACAGAGGGCGCGGGAGCATCTCGGCAACCTCGGCATGGAGCACACGGTCACATTTCATGTAGGCGAGGCAGTCGCCGCCCTCGGAAACACCGAAGGCCCGTTTGACATTATATTCAACGATATTGACAAGGAAGGATATCCCGCCGCTCTCCCCGTGATCTTCTCGAAACTTCGTCCGGGAGGACTGATGATCACGGACAATCTTCTGTGGAGCGGCCGCATCTTTGACGAGACCGACGAATCCCCCGCGACTGAAGGCGTTCGCCAATTGACCAAGCTCGTCGCATCCGACCCGCGTTGGATCTCATCGATCATTCCCATCCGCGACGGAATCCTTGTGGCAATGCGGTCTTCATGAACACAACCTATCTCCGCAGATTAGTCACCATAGCTCACTCACCACGTCCTCACCTTTTCCATCACCCTGCGTGAACTCATGAAATTCCTCACAGCTGCGTTTACCATCGCCTGCCTCTTCGTCGGAACAGGATCATTTTGCGATCCTTCTTATGCCCAAGGTTCGGCAGAACAGGTCCGCGCAATCAAGCCACCGCGAGAACCGTTGCCCGCGGAAGCGGCGTCGGCATCGGTGACGAAGTTCTCGTTCATCGTATACGGTGACACTCGGGGACGGCGCGATGGCAAGGACCTTCAATATGAGCATTCCCTGGTCGTCGACGCGATGCTGAACACCATTGCACGACTTGACAGCACTCCCTATCCGATCCGGTTCGTCCTGCAGACGGGGGACGCCGTTGTGAATGGGCGAGATGTACAACAGTGGAACGTGAGTTTCATCGACCTGATCAACCGACTGACGACCGAAGGGGGAATTCCCTATTTCCTCGCGCCGGGAAATCATGACGTCACAGGAGCTCCCACGAAGGACGAGCCGCGCCGACTCGAGGGGCTCCGCAACTATCTGAGCGCTGTCTCGAGCCTGATCCCCCCTGACGGTGCGCCGCGGCGGCTTTCCGGTTATCCCACGTATGCCTTCGGCTACGGGAATGCATTCTTCATCGCCTTCGACTCGAACATCGCGGGCGACACGACGCAGTTCGCGTGGCTCAAAGGACAGCTCGAAGGACTCGACCGCACGCGCTTTCCAATCGTCATTGCCTACTGCCATCATCCGGGATTCTCCTCCGGCGGACACGGCGGCAACCGGGTTGAGGCGCCGACGGCCGTTGTGCGTGCGAACTATCTCCCCCTCTTCCGCCGCCATCGTGTGAAGATGGTCTTTTCAGGACACGAGCACTTTTTCGAGCATTGGGTGGAACGGTATCAAGACGACGGCGGGATGAGTCGTCGCATGGAGCATGTGGTCACCGGCGGAGGCGGCGCCCCGCTCTATGTGTTCACGGGAGTGCCGGACGTCAGTGAATACGTCAAAGCGGGGGCGGCGGAGAAGGTCCGGATGGAACAGTTGGTCCGACCGGGAGCAACCAGGGGGGACAATCCGTATCATTACGTCATCGTAAAAGTCGACGGAGAAGAACTGGAGATAGAAGTGGTCGGGGTCGATTGGGGGCGGGGCTATCAGCCCTATAAGAGCAGCCAAGTCGAGCTGACCAATTAACCAGGTGGACAGATTCTTTTTCATGCGCTCTTCACTCATAGCAATCACTTCATTTCATCACCCATCCTCCGTGTTTTTCGTGGGACAATCTTTTCTTCTGAGCTCTACACTCACGCTTGCCCTGTACTTGGCCAGCTGCGCAACAAGAACGCGGGAAGGCAGATACCCGGAGCAATGGTGGGCCCCAGTGCCCCCGGACAGCGCCGCATGGTGGGAGATCTTGCCACAGGCAGCTGGCCCGGGGGAAGTCATTCTTTCGAAGCGTGGCGAATTGGGAATCATGTCGAACTTCGCCCCGACGCCCTTCACGTATCGTGGCGTGAAGTATGCGAGTGTCGAGGGATTCTGGCAGATGATGTTGTATCCGGAAGATGACGATGACCCGCGTGCACAATTCCCCGGCATCCAATGGCGTTACACTCGGGCCCAGGTTGCGAACATGACTGCGTTCGAAGCCAAGGAAGCCGGGACTCTGGCCGAAGAAAATATGGTGAAGATGGGTATCACATGGGTGACGTTCGATGGAAAGAGAATGGAGTACAGGTCGGCCGAACCGGGGGAACACTATCGATTCATTGTCGAGGCTACCTGGGAGAAGGTGCGTCAGAATCCCGACGTAGAGAGAATTCTCTTGGCGACCGGCGATCTCATGCTAAAACCGGACCATTACCAGGAACCGAACCCGCCTCCGGAGTGGAGATATTTTGAGATTCTGATGGAGATTCGGAGGGAACTGCTGAATGACATAGGAAGGTAGTCAGATGACGGTAGAAGCCGTCTCAAAAACAGAATTTCGCAGCGGCGCCCGCCTGCCCTTTTGAGTCTTCGTTATTGGCAGGCAGCGATCGCAACGAAAGAGTTTTTGGGTTTTTGTTCTGCAAACACAACAATTGAACACGTTGCGACCGCTGCGGTCGCCGCGAGAGTATTTTTGAGATAGGTTCGAGTCGGACGACAGACTGAAGACAACGTGGAACTGAGTTTTGGGACAGTGAACGGGGACGGAAAGTAATGCCAGTGTTAATCAGAGGTTGGGGACAGTAACGGGTACACAGGATGATGAAACGTGATTGCATGACTTGTCTTTCCATGATGATGCGAGAATCTGGGAGCTCAATGTAACGCCGATGAATCCAACTGACTCTCCCCCACGGTCTCTCCTGGTCACACTCATCGGCATTTTTTCATTGCTCGGTTCTGTGACCTTCTTTTTTGGTGATCTCTTTGGATCGGTTACCGCATTCTATATCATGCGTTCACCCGACTTTCAAATGGCACTGCGGGAATTGAGAAACTACCGACCTTCGGGAGGACTCTCCATCATCAGCCCCGAGGGCATGTTGATCTCGTCCGCCGCCGGTCTCATCATCAGCGCTGCCGGGATCGTTGCTTCGATCGGACTTCTCATCCGAAAAAACTGGGGACGTATTGCATTCATTGTTGTCGTCTGGTTGCAGGCCGTGTATTTCGCCGTCGTGGGGGCGCTGGGTATGTCGGCCGTGAGCGGCATTACATCTCAGCTAGGCTTGGATGGCATTACAGGCATGGGGCCCATGAGGCGAGTTGCCGGATTGATGACAATCGGTGGCTCGATTCTGCTGATGCTCCTTGCAATGCTTGTTCTCTGGGGACTTTCCAGAGAAAAGATTCGCAAAGAGTTTGTGTGATGGCAGTACGGACTGTTATCGCAGTTTTGTGGAGTTCCATTTTTGAGAATTATCCAAACACGATCATCTGGGTTCCACCTCATAAATCCGCATTCCGCGATCCGAAATCTACCAAGCCCTACACCTTCAATCGACAATCGACAATCGAAAATCGACAATCGCAAATGTTGCAATGACCCCTCCCCCCTACTTTCTCACCTCCCCCCGACTTGGGTTTCGTCATTGGACGGAGGCAGACCTAGAGATCGCCATGGAACTGTGGGGGGATGCGAACGTAACAAGACTCATCGGCGGCCCGTTCACCCGACAGCAGGTTTCGGAACGGCTGGCCATTGAGATCCGCACTCAGGACTCGCGCGGGGTCCAATACTGGCCGATGTTCCTCCTTTCCTCCGGCGAACATGTCGGCTGTTGCGGGCTGCGGCCGTACCCTCCGTCGCCGAAGATCTTCGAACTCGGATTCCACATCCTCCAGCGCCATTGGGGATGCGGTTTTGCGACTGAATCGGCCCGAACTATCATGGAATTCGCTTTTATGAAGATCGGAGTAACGAGCCTCTTTGCCGGACACCATCCTGAGAACGATGTCTCACGGCGACTCCTTCGGAAGCTCGGGTTCCAGTATTCACATGATGAGTTGTATCCTGCAACGGGACTCCGTCACCCCTCTTACCTGCTACTGGCAGAACACTATCACAGTTCCACACCACAGAAGTGAGAAAGACCATGAAAACGATAACATCGCTCATCCTGATATTGGCGATCGCCTGCCTTTCCGCCCAGGATCGCACGGCGCCCGCCGTTACCGCAGTGAAATGCGGAAAGCTCCTGAACGTACGCACCGGCGCGTATGCGTCCGACGTCGTCGTGCTCATTGAGCGGGGACGCATTAGCGCCGTCGGCTCAGATGTGAAAGTCCCGGAGGGGGCGAAGATCATCGATCTTTCGCGTGCCACTGTACTTCCGGGATTGATCGATGCGCATACGCATCTCCTCCAAAACTATAAAGGCACGATCGGCGGAGACGATCCCAACATGATCCTTACAGTCGCACAGATCGGAACGACGCTTCGCGCGCTCCTCGGCGCCATGATGGGACGTGAGATGCTGGAAGCCGGGTTCACGACGGTGCGCGATCTTGGTAATTCGGGGGTCAACGGTGATGTCGCATTGCGCGACGCGATCAACGCGGGAATGGTCCCCGGGCCCCGTATCGTGGCATCAACACGAGCTCTTTCAGCAGCCGGCGGCCAGTTCGGAAGAATTGCGGCGGAGGTTCAACCCATCATCGCTCAGGAATACGTTGTTGTGGCGGGGGTCGATGAGGCCAGGAAGGCCGTCCGACAGGCGTTCTACGACGGGGCAGAGTGCATCAAAGTCATCGTCAATACGGGGACACGCGTCCTTGGAGCCGATGAAATGAAAGCCATCGTCGAGGAGGCTTCCAGGGTCGGGAAAAAGGTCTCCGCCCACGCGATCGGCGATCTGGCAACCCGCGTGTCGGCTCAAGCGGGCGTCAGTTCGATCGAGCACGCATACACGATACCGGACGACGTCCTCAAGCTTATGGCGGAGAAGAAGATCTATCTGGTTCCAACAGATTATCCGGCGGATTTTTATCTTTCATTGGACCCAAACGTAACCCCGGAAGAAAAGGCACAGAGGGAGGAAGGCGTGAAGCGATTCACACAGGGAAGCCGGGAACGACTTGCCCGCGCTCTTAAATTCGGAGTTCCGGTCGCCGCCGGTTCGGACGAGTATTACGCCGTTCCCGGAAAGACTCGTGGACAAGCGGCCCTCGCAATGTTTCGCGCGTACGCCGAAGCGGGTATGACACCGTTGCAGGTCCTTCAGTCGGCCACTGTCAATGCGGCCGACCTGCTCGGGTGGGATCCGCGTATCGGAACGATTGAGACGGGAAAATTCGCCGACATGATCGCTGTAGAAGGAGACCCGCTGAAGGACATTACTCTCCTCGAGAAGACGTTCTTCGTCATGAAAGGGGGAGCGGTCATACGGAATACATTCGTGGCGCATGAATGATGTGCAACTACTGTACGATCTCATAGTTTTCAAGGGACCACTACGGGTGTCTCCCCAATTTGCCGTCATCGACCTGATGTGCGCCACATTGTTCGTTTTGATCATGTACCAAATACGAGAGATCACAACATGAAAAACATATCTCTGCAACCATTGCTCCTCGGCGTTGTGGTCCATGTTGCACTGACGATCACGCCGCAGATCCTGCTAGGCGGCGGATATTCGCTGGGCTCACTCCCCTGGCAGATCGTCGCAAGCACGCTCATCGTATCGCTTCTTTCCTACATCGTGCTGCATGCACACTGGACCGGAAAGAAACTCGTTGCCCTTCTTGTGCTGCTCCAATTCGGCGTGGCCAATTTCAACACCATGATCGAGGCGTTATTTTTTGAACTTGACATCCCCAAACAAGAAGCACTGTTCAGCGTTGCAACGGCGTTGCTGGTAGCTGTTATCTTTTCCCCTGTACTTGTGCGGTTTCTCGGCCGAAATGCGGAGACCGGGGCCGCGAATCCGACGTCCAAACCCCGCACGCCGCTCGCATGGGCGGGCAAGGGAGCTCTTGTGGCATTCCTGTATTTCGCTCTGTATTTTGTCGCCGGCATGTTGGTGTACCCGTTTGTCAAAGATTTCTATGCCGACAAGCACTTGCCGGGGATCGGCGAGATGTTGGCTATGCAACTGTTCCGCGGAACGGTCTACCTGCTCGTCTGTTTGCCGGTCATTCGGACCATGACCACGAGCCGGACGAACATCGGTCTGACCGTGGGTGCAGCGCTGTCGATCCTCGGCGGGATCGCTCCGCTGCTTCTGCCGAATCCCTACATGCCCGACTACATCCGCCCCCCACATATGATAGAGGTGGGAGTGTCGAACTTTGTGTTCGGATTCCTCATGGTACGCCTGGTGAAGCAATAACGAGACGCCTTTTTCGCATTTCGTATTTCGTATTTTTCACCAGCCTTTTTTATTTATTCCCTATCACTTATTACTTATAACTTTTTTTATGGCCCTCTTTAAGTCCGGTAATCCCGCCCTGCGTGCGAACACCTTCACGTCCTTCGAGGGAGTCGCCGCAGAAGATGCAATGACGCTGCAGGGAACGGTCAACAAGACCGGCATTATGCTGCTAGCGCTCTTTCTCCCTGCGATGTACACGTGGAATCTCTTCTCGTCGACAGGGGATTTCAGCGTCATCGCCCCGTATTTCTATGTCGGACTCATCGGCGGATTGATCGTCGGTCTCGTGATCGGTTTCAAGAAACACCTCGCGCCGGCACTTGCCGTCGTCTATGCTGCCCTGGAGGGCTTGGCCCTTGGAGGCTTGTCCGCAGTGTTTGAGGGGACGTATCCGGGTATCGTCATTCAGGCGCTCATGTTGACATTCTCGATCTTTGCGGTACTGCTGGTAGTCTACAAAATGGAGATTATCAAACCGACGGAAAATTTTAAGCTCATCGTCGCTTCCGGGACAGCGGGACTCGCGTTCTACTATGTCCTGTCGCTCGGACTTTCGTTCTTCGGCATCCAGGCCCCTTTGATCCATGAGAATACGACGATGGGGATCATCTTCAGTCTCGTGGCTGTCGCGCTGGCATCGATGAACCTTGTCGTGGATTTCGACTTTATTGAGCAGGGTGTGGAACTCAAGGCTCCAAAATACATGGAATGGTATGGCGCGTTCGGCCTCATGGTGACCGTCATCTGGTTGTATATAGAATTGCTCAGACTGCTCGCGAAGTCACGGCGTCGGTAACATGAACGGCGTACCTTCCCTCACCGCCGGACTGCAGCGTTCGGCTTCCTTCGCTGCTATGTTTGTCGGTTGGCTGGCAGGCTATGCATACTATGCGCTCTACGAAGTCCATTTTTCAGGGCTCGGATATGTCGAGGACTTCGGCTACCTCGTCTGGGGGAGTTTGATCTTTACGGCCGTCGCCTGGGGAGTCTTCGTTGCCCCTGTTCTCCCCAAACTGGGCCAGGAGGGGATCATTGTCCGGCTCGGGTTCTTTCCTTTCGCCGCCGCCGTATATGCGGCGATCGCCTTCACCATTCTGATCGGTTGGATGTTCATGATCGACGGCAACTTGTTATATCATGGACAAGCGGTCGTCATCGGTTTTACCTCGGGCAGTGCATATCTCCTTCTCGTTCGAACTCCACTTCGTCGTTTCCTCAATTCACGTCCACGCCTGACTGTACCGATCATGTATGCCCTTCCGCTCGCAGGGTTTGTCGTATTTTACGGTGTCGTACCGCGATTCATCCCGTCGCTTGCCTATGTGTACTATGGTGGAAGCGTTAAGGAACAACTTGTAGAAGAGACACTGGGAAGTCTTCGTATGGGGGACAGCGTGCAGGAATTGAGCAAACGATTGCCGGGGTTGGTCCCCGAGGAATTCCTGGACGGGGGGAGTTCGACGATCAGCGGAAGTACGACGAGATTCTCGTACACCGTCGTTGTCGACAGCGGACGTGTGGCGTCGGTATCACTGCAGCCTAAGGAAGGGTTGGATCAGTAGAAGTCTTTGCGGGGAAGCCTCGTACAGCACATTCCTTCGTCAGGAATGCACGGCCTTTCGCGTGTCGCGCTTCTGCGGATCTTTCACACGGACTGAAATCGGTCCCTGATCATGGACGGTCGGGCTCTTCCGTGATTCCAGGATTGAAAAGCGCCACACGAGCCCCTGGAGGGTCTCCGTCAGCTTGCTAAGGTCGATGGACGTCCGCGCGATCTGGCGCAACGCATCCGCTCCTTCGCACGTCACGCGATGATGCCGTCGACGCTCCGCGCGATCTCCCCGCTCGTTTCAGTTTGACCATCCTCCCTTCAGAATTTTTTCGATGCCACATGGAACGATTGTCGGACAGCGACATCGTTGATTTCACACGGTTTTTTGGATATCTTGAGCCAGTATGCAAGCCAAACTCGTCCTCGAAAACGGCGTTGTTTTCACGGGAGAAGCCTTCGGAGCTGCCGATCGTCAGACGACCGGCGAGGTCGTTTTCAACACCAGCATGACGGGGTATCAGGAGATCCTCACCGATCCGTCGTATGCCGGCCAGATCGTAACAATGACCTCTCCGCTCATCGGCAATTACGGCATCAACGTCGACGACATGGAATCGGCAAAGCCGCAAGTCGCCGGATTTGTCGTGCGCGAATATTTCGACTTCTACAGCAATTTCCGGGCAACGGGCAGCTTGGGCGCGTGGCTGGCACAACACGGCATCATCGGTATCCAGGGGATTGATACCCGGAAGCTTACCAAGATCCTGCGTACGAGCGGGGCCATGCGGGGCGTCATTTCCACGGTCGATCTCGACGACGCCAGACTCCTTGCCACGGCGAAAGCTTCCCCCGACATGAACGGGCTCGACCTGGCGAAAGTAGTCACGACCGGTTCGACATATACATGGGATGCTGTGGACCGAACTCCGTTCGCCCTGCGGCCCAATGCGCGAGTGAAGCTCAACGGAAAGCGGTGGAACGTCGTCGTTTATGATTACGGCGTCAAACAGAATATCCTCCGCCGCCTCACTTCGTACGGTTGCTCGCTGACCGTCGTGCCGGCTGCTTTTCCTGCAGCGGATGTCCTTGCGATGAATCCCGACGGCATTTTTCTCTCGAACGGACCTGGCGATCCGGCCGCCGTGAAGTACGGAATCGACAACATCTCCAAACTCATCGGAAAGAGGCCGATGTTCGGCATTTGTCTCGGACATCAACTGCTTGCCCTCGCGCTGCGTGGCAAGACGTACAAGTTGAAATTCGGACACCGCGGCGCAAATCACCCGGTGAAGAATCTGCTCACCGGCGTCATCGAGATCACGTCGCAAAACCACGGTTTTGCAGTCGACCCCGACTCGCTCGATTCCGCTTCAATCGAGATCACGCATGTCAATTTGAATGACGGAACGAATGAAGGATTCCGTCATCGCGAACTCCCTCTCTTCAGCGTCCAATACCATCCCGAAGCCTCCCCCGGCCCGCACGACAGCGATTACCTATTCGCCCAGTTCATCGAGATGATGGAGAAACAAGCCGTCCCGGCCTGATCACCGTCCATCAATCGCCGACTTCTTTCACTCGACGACCCCTCGACTGCGCTCGGAGCTAGCCTACTGCATACTGCCTACTCACCGAGATTTATCCGAGGACCATGTCCCGCTCAGTAACCTCATCGATCGAAGTCTCCGCTCACCCGTTGCGCGCGCTGCACGCATTCGTCGACCTCGACATGATGCGTTCGTGGTGGCGTGTCGAACGGGGACTTGTTCAGCCGCGCGCCGGCGGTGTGTGGGCGCTCGCATGGGACCGGACCGATACGGGCTTTCGCTACTTCGAATCGGGCATCGTGAAGGTCTACACGCCCGGTGCTGAACTGGTCGTCGACAACGTCGTCTATTTCAATCCTGAGCATCCCGTATTCGGCCCCATGCGTCTTCGCGTTCTTGTCCGCGCTTCCGACGGAGGAAGCGTCATTCACGTGACACAGGACGGCTACGGCGACGGGGCCGAGTGGGACTGGTATTATGAAGCCGTTCGCCAGGCCTGGCCGGCCACCCTGGGACTGCTCAAACAATGGCTTGAGGAGCACCCGGAGTGAACCGGTGCTTCCTGCCCGATCCTATTTCTTCTGCAACATCTTCAACCGCTTCACTTTTCCTTTCAAACTTTGTACACTATTCAGACAATCGACAGTATTTTCGCAAGATCGCTTTTACGCGCTCAACCGGCAGGGCCTCAACCTTGTTTCCGCGGGCTCCCGCGGTGGATTCGGCCTTCAGGAGGGAATTATACACTGCCTCCTCGACCGACTCCACTGCCGATTGGAACAGCGCATTGAGGTTTTCGTCGCCGAAGCGGGGAACAGTGTCCATGGCAGCCCCCGTCAACCGTACGTTGGCCGAAGTCGAGAACGCGATGACGTAGTCTCCGCTTCCATGTCCCATGAACGATCCTGTTCGTCCCAGTCCGAGGAGCGAACGCAACGCCAGCCGCTTCAGCTGCCGGGCATCCAGCGGCGCATTCGTTGCGACGACGATCATGCAGGACCCTCCGGAACGTTCCACGGAGCCGCGGAAAGAATACGAACCAAGCTCTTTTCCCACCGGAACGCCCGCCATATCGAGGATACCGCCGAAGTTGGTCTGCACAAGTACGCCAAGCGTCCATCCTCCCAAGTCCAGTGGGAGCAGGCGTGAGCTCGTGCCGATTCCTCCCTTCCAGCCAAAACACACAGTTCCAGTTCCGGCTCCCACCGCCCCTTCTTCGACGAGTCCCGAGCGCGCGCCGCGAAGTGCCGCGAGTACATGCTCCTCTGTGACATGCATTCCCCGAATGTCATTGAGATAACCGTCGTTCGTTTCGCCGACAATGGGATTCACAGATCGTACTTCCTCATTTCCCGGAAGGCTCGTCATGTACCGCGCCACCGCTTTTGCCGCATCCCACACGCTCAGCGTGTTCGTCAAGACAATCGGCGTCTCGAGAACCCCAAGTTCGTCAACTTGGGTCGAGCCGACAAGCTTTCCAATTCCGTTTCCAACAACGATCGCCGCCGGGACTTTCTCACGAAAGAGATTGCCCGCATGAGGCATGATGGCTGTTACTCCTGTCCTGATATGTTGACCTTCCTTGAGCGTCACGTGTCCAACCCGGACGCCTTCAACGTCCGTAATTGCGTTCTCTTTGCCTGGCGTGAAAACGCCCACGGTCGCTCCCAGGTCACGAAAACGGGGTCGCGCATCCTGGGCAGAAGCGCCGCTGGAGGACACAATTATGAAGAGTAAGGCTGCCGCATGCGCAATGCTCCTTGCGGCGAGTCTGCGCAAAGGGTACATTCCGTGCGGTGAGCGCATGCTGCGACGAATAGACTTTTCCATAGCACTCCTTCTGGCATTCTCCGCCGGTTGTTCCTCACCCGAAGAGGTCCGACCCTCTCCATGGTATCCACACATCCGTCCGGCATGGTCGCCAAACGGCGCATCGGTGGCATTTACGGCAACGATCGGCGGACAATCGGGCATCTGGCTGGTGGATTCATACGGCGCGAATGTGAGGTTGTTCCATGGAGGGGATGCGATTGGCGCCGCATGGTCCCATGACGGACAGTGGATCGCGTTTTCGCAGGGGAATCAGATCTATGCACGTCGAACAAGCGGCGATTCGCTCCGGTTGATCGTCGCACATGGCGGCAGCAATCGTCCCTCGTGGTCGGCGGACGATTCTCGACTTGCCTTCGTCCGCATCACAGAAAACGACGAACCGGACGTGTACATGGTCTCTCTCGCCGATCTTTCCCAGTCCCTCGTCGCGACAGGTGCCAACTACCCGTCCTGGACCACAACTGCCTCAGAGCTCTTCTATGTTCAGCGCCAAACGAATGGATCAGTCAATGGCGACATTTATTGGCTGACCATCAGAAATGTCGACTCGCTCAGTGAGCAGACCATCCATTCCTTCATCTCGATGTATGAGCACGCGTTCTTTCAGCTTGCTCCGGACCGGTCAGCTGTCTATTATGAGCACGCAGTCGTCGACCAAACGTGGCAGATCTACCGCACACACTTCGCGACATCGAGTACCATTCCACTCACGTACGACGGGGGCGATTTCCCAGCGCTGAGTCCCGACGGCACGAAGATCGTCTACACACGCACCGCTTCCGGGGACGGAGGACTGTGGGTGATGAATACGGATGGGACCAATAAACGACGGCTGACAACACCATAACGGATATTCAGTGAAGAGGATGAAGCAGGGAATTACGGATAACGAACATTCGAATAACGAATGGAGAAGTGCCTTCGCAAAAGCTGCACAGAGGACCAACGTCGCCTGTAATCGTCGTTCGTCAATCGTCGTTCGTCATTCGTCATTCGTCAATCTCTCTTGTTTTTCCCCCGTTACGGCTCCAACCCAAAGTTGTAATTCGACACAAAGTGCATGAAGTCCGCGATCTCGGGCATGTCCTTTCCGACAAAGCGGATCGAGTGTGCGTCCGGTCGTTGAACCCCGCGGAGATACGACAGGACTTCGGATACCATATAGTTCTTGAAGCTCACGTCAAGCGTGATCGGGGCACGGAGAGCATACGGACGGAAGTCCTTCAACCCCCTTAATGCGGTTTTCGTTTTCTGTGCGATCACTTCGCGCGCGGCCTCCGGGGTCAGTGTATTAGCGCTGTGAAAGCCGAGGCTCTGTTTCACTTCGGCGGCTTCGATTGGCCCAAGGAACGACCTCACCTCCCGGATGGCGGATTCATCCCCGGAGATCATCACCACGGGAACTCCGAAGTACCCGGCGATCGCCGCGTTCCAAACACCCTCGGGAACTTCTTTGCCGTTCAACGCCACACGCGTGAGACGAGCGCTCGAGAATGTATGCGCGCGGATACCCGTCATCGAATTTGTGGACGCGTGGTAGCCGATGAACATCACGGCGTCGAACGAAGAATCGATGCCTGCCATCATAGAAAACCGCCGCGGCCATGAACGGATGATCCTCACGTCTTTTGGGAACTGTTCGATCAGCAGATTTTCCCCGTTCCCGTGCGAATCGCTGACGAGGATCTCCGTCGCCCCAGCTTCCTTCGCAGCGGTGACCGCCGCCAGCACTTCCTGTGTCATGAAATTCCGGAAGCGCTCGTACTCAAAGCTTCCCGGGCTCAGTTGATCCCCCGTCACGACCCCCGCGATCCCTTCCATGTCGACGGAGATG